>CATXZX010000147.1 GCA_958404085.1 uncultured Prevotellaceae bacterium
TGATGATGTCGCAGATGTGTTTCTCGAGCACGGAGCGGATGCCGTAGCGCGTATAGTGGCGTTCGCCCACGCAAATCGCCACGTCGGACGGGAGGCGCTCACGCATGGCGCGCAGCGTCTGCGAGCATTCGGGGCCGGCCGGCTCTTCGTACCAGGTGATGTCGAGCTTGGCCAGGCGTTCGGCCATCTTCACGGCAATGCGGTAGTTGAGCATGGCGTGTGTTTCAATCATGATGTCAGCCTCGGGACCTACGGCCTCGCGGACAGCTTTCGATACGCTGAAGGCCAGATCCTGCTGTGCCGGGGTCAGTGTCAGGTTCGATGCCAGGTCGTCGCCGTAGAAATAGTTGGTATGTGCGAACGGGTCGAACTTGAGTCCGGTGAAACCGGCATCCATCACCTTGCGTGCCTGGGCCGCATAGTCGGCCTCGGTCAGGCCTCCGCCCGTAAACCAGTAGTTGGCGTAGAGCAGGATATCCTTGCGGTAGGCACCACCCAGCAGGTTGTAGCACGGCGTGCCCAGTACTTTACCCTTAAGGTCGAGCAAGGCCATGTCGATACCGCTTATGGCACACAAGCTGGCACCGTAGGGGCCCACCCAGTTCAGGTCGCGGTAGAGTTTTGTCCAGATAAAGTCCGTACGCATGGGGTCCAGACCGATGATACGCTGGCCCAGATGCTTGGCAGCGTGGAACACGATGGGACTTCCGGGCCAGTTGGTAGCTTCGCCCACACCGGTATAGCCCTCGTCCGTATAAATCTTCAAAAGTGTCCAGTTGTATTTGATACCCTGGACCAGCCAAACCTTTACGTCTGTAATTTTCATAGCTTTCTGTTTTATTGTTTTGTTCTTTTATGCTTGTCGTTTCTTCTCCGAAGCCTCCGTTACATGATGCCGAAACGGTCGAATGCCTCGCGGGCGGGCATGCCTTCGCGAATCTTTTTCAGCACCATCCGCTCGCCGCGAGCTTTCTCGAGCGCCCGGGTAAACACTTCCTCCTCGATGGCCTTGGGAACGACACACACGCCGTCGATGTCGCCGACAATCCAGTCGCCGCACTCAATGCGCACACCTTCGATTTCGATGGGCACACGGTAGTCTATCACCTTTCCGCGGGGTGCCTGGTCCTGGGCATAGGGACCGTAGGAGAAACAGGGGAAATCGAGGGCCAGGATGCCGTTCGTATCGCGCGAATAGCCGTTGACCACCGCACCGGCGGCTCCGCACCGGATGGCCCGGGCGCTCATCAGCTCGCCCCACAAGGCATAGCTGGGCGACGAACCCGAACAGATGTAAACCTCGCCCTCGCGCAAATCGTCGAGTGCCTCCAGCATCAGACCGAACGAGCGCTTCAGCAACGGATTGGCACCGCCCTCTCCCGAAATATTGTCTATGACGTCAGCCTCAAGTACCGTCATGGCACGGCCGGCCACACGCAGGTCGTCGCGTAACGGACGGATGCGGGGAGGCAGAAACTGATGGGTATACCCCATTTTGTCCATGATGTCGCCTACTACGGCCGTATACAGTTCCGAATTAATCAGCGCAATAAGCGCTTTGTCATCACTCCACTCTTTCATTGCATTGTTTTTAGTAAAAATTCCAAAGGCAAAATTAGTTCGTTTAAGCGGATTTTTGCTGCTCCCTGTTCCCAATAAACCACGTTAAGTAGGGTGTTTATGCGAGAATCGTTATACAATTCGGAACAAAACTGCCGGCCGGGAATTTTCGCTTGGGAAATGTGGGGAAAAAGGTGAAAAGAACCGGCCGCCCGAGCCCTGTCCACCGAAATTGCGGGCCTACTTTTTCGGCCCGTCTCCCTTCTATTTTGAAATAGCTGGGCGACGGGCCGAAATACAAGCCTCCGGAGCGAACACTCAAGGCTACAGGCGGGCAAACGCCTCCTCGACGGTGGGAAACGAAAGGCCGCAGGCGCGTAGGCGCGCCGTGTCCATCGACAGATTGCGCGGGCTGGCGACGAAGCGGTCGGCATCGGGCTCCACACGGAGCGAGGGACACAGCCGGCCGGCGGCCAGCCGGAAGGTATCGTAGGAACAGAGAAGATTCTCGCTGCCGAAGTTATACACACCGCCGGGCAGGGAAAGGGCGGCTTCGAGGCGTTCCACCACGTCCCACACGTAGGTGACGCCGCGGTACTCATGCAGGGCGGGCCGCACGACGGACCCGTCGGAGGCGGCACGGGCCAGGTTGAGCAGCAAGCCGCGGTTGGGCGACAGGGACGAAGCGGGCAAATCGTACATCCAGCTCAGGCGCAACCCCACAGCGTCGGGGCAACAGGCCTGCACGGCCTGCTCGGCCTCCAGTTTGTGGCGGCCGTACACATTGGCGGGCCGGGCGACGCTGTCCTCGGGCAGCAGGCCCTGGCGGGAAAGCCCGTCGTACACCTGGTCGGAACTCATGTACACCAGCTTGCACCCCTGGTCGGCACAGGCGCGGGCCAGGTTCAGCGTACCGCACACGTTGACGCTGTACGAGAGGTCGGGACAGCGGGCCGCCAGCCCGGTATCGGACACGGCGGCACAGTGGATGACCACGTCGGGGCGCACCCGGTCCAGCACCTCGCGGACCGACGGTGCGTCGGTGATGTCGCACTGTTGATGGGAAAGGGCTTCCACACTGTGGTGTGCGGAGAAATGGCGGAACACACGTACACCCAGAAAGCCGTGTGCGCCGGTAAGCAGCAGTTTCATCGGTATCCTTGTTTTTTGAAACGATTCATAGATGGAACAGGGTCAGTCGGAAGCATGGTCGCGGGGGAAACTTTGTCCGGTCCAGGCGCGCCGCGATGTCCAGTCGACGGGCGCATCGGTCCAGAACGGGTCGGAAGCCGGCAAGCCGAGGGCTACGAAACCTACGGAAGCCATGTAGAGGCTGCCGTTGTTGGTATACGAGTCGCTGATGTCGGGCTGGCTGCCGTTGAAGCCCAGCGTCAGGAATCCGTCGGCGTTGTAGTTGGCATTGTCGTCGGACCACATGCGGCGGAACACGGCGGTCAGGGCCGCACGCACCTGGCCGGGACGGAGCGATGCCGGCAGGGCGCCGCGCAAGGCCAGCATGGACAGGGGCTGGAGGGCCGCCGAGCGATACGTGATGGAACGGCCGAAAACGGGGAACGTCCCTTCGGGCGAGATGAAACGTTCGAGCAGGACGGCGTAGCGCTGGAGGCGTTTCAACGCAGCGGTATACTGGCCGGCCGAAGCCAGACGGAGTTTGACGGCCTCGTCGAGTACTTCCACATACATGGGCTGTATGACGAACGCGTTATAATAGTCCATGGCGAAACGGGGACCGTCGGAATACATGCCGTCGCCCACGTACCATTCCTCGGTCTTGCGCAGGGGCAGCGACAGGCGGAAGCGGTCGGCACCGGCGCCGGCCTTGGCCAGGAACGTCTCCACCGTAGCCGTAAAGAGAAGCCAGTTGTTATAAGGGGGATTCACGCGACGCAGACTGCGGAAGGCCTCTACGTAACGGGCCTGCGTGACCGTATCGAGCGCCAGCCACAGGCTGTCCCAGGCCCGCATGAAGCCTTGTGCCAGAAAGGCGGCATCGACCAGCGGCTGCGAACCGGACTTCCAGGCCATACAGTCGGCCGAGGCCGGGTCGACAGCCTGGGCACAGGCCTTCAGGGCCAACTGGCGCATACGGCGGCGCCGAAGGCCCTCGGGGGTGTCGTCGTCGGGCAAGGCAAGCCACGGCGCCAGCCCGTCGATGAGACGGCCGAAACATTCCAAGTAGCCGACACGCACATCGCGGCCGTCCCACGCAGGAGAAGTCTCCAGTTTCATCACAGCAGACAGCCGCCCTTCGCTGAGCGGCTGCAAAACGGGTTCGGCCATGCGGCAGAGCGCATTGACCCACACGGTGCGGTCATCGGGCTGTGCGGCCTTTTTGCGGGCCTGCACGCCGGATACGGCCAGGAGCGACAGGAGGAGCAGGAGCAGCCCCGCGCGGCCCGTCGCAACGAACAGATTGTTCTTCATCTTTTTTTAGTTTAACATCGAGGCACTCAGCCGAATACGGCCGGAACCGGCGCAAAGATACGGTTTTTCCGCCATTCGGGCCGAGACGGAACGGCGGAAAGCAGCAAAACGGGCCGGTTCTGCGCGAACCGGCCCGTCGTATACCGTAGTTACCTAAACTTTATTACCTTATTTATTTCCGCTTCTTCCACAGAGTCGTCATTTCCTCCAATGTCTTGCCCTTGGTCTCGGGCACCATTTTCCAGACAAAGACGAAAGCTACCACGCACAGCACGCCATACAACGCATAAGCGAACATATGGCCGAACTTATCGCCCATCTCGCCCAACCGCATGTTGTACATCGGGACAAAAGTGGACGAGACGATGAAATTGAACACCCACTGGAACGCCACCGCCACGGCGACAGCGGCACCCCGGATGGTGTTCGGGAAGATTTCGGCTATCAGCACCCAGCAGATGGGGCCCCAGCTGAACATGAACGAGGCGCTGTACACCATGATGCTGAGGACGGCAAGCATGGGAGGCAGACCGGAGACCAGATTGCAGAGCGCTACGCCGAACGCGCCGAGCGCCATGCCCACCGAACCGGCCATAAGCAGCGGCTTGCGGCCCCACTTTTCGACCGTGAATACGGCCAGGAGCGTAAACAGGATGTTCACAAGGCCCATGAGTACGGTCTGCTGCATCGGATTGCCCATTCCCATGCTGTCGAAGATGCGGGGAGCAAAGAAAAGGACGGCATTGATGCCCACGGCCTGCTGGAAGACACTCAGCATGATGCCGATAAAGATAACGGTCCAGCCGTACGTGAAGAGGCGCTCGGTCTTTTCGTGTACGGTCTCCTTGATTTCCGACAGAATGGCCGCGGCCGCGCGGTTTCCGTTGATGCGGGCCAGTACGGACAGCGCCTTGCTGTCATTTCCCTTCATGGCTAAGTAACGGGGCGTCTCGGGAACGAGCAATACCAGCAAGGTAAACAGTCCGGCAGGCACGGCCTCGCTGACGAACATGAGCCTCCAGCCGTTTTCAATGGTCCAACGGGCCGCCTCGGGGTTCACGACCTGGTTTACACCGTCCACCAGACTGATGACGGGGTTGATGTGACTGCCGAGAATCATGAAATTGACAAAATAGACCACCAGTTGGCCGAAAATGATGGCAAACTGGTTCCACGACACCAGCGTTCCGCGGATGCGGCTCGGAGCTATTTCGGCAATGTACATCGGACAGACGGCCGAGGCCAGCCCCACGCCGATACCGCCCAAAATCCGGTAGAAATTAAAGGCCAGCAGCAGGGAGAATGTCGGTTTCCCGGCCTCGAAAAACAAAAATTCGGGCATGTAGGAGCCCAGTGCCGAGAGAAAGAAGAGGATACCGGCCACAAAGAGCGAACGCTTGCGGCCGAGGCGCGAAGCCAGGAAGCCGGATACCACACTTCCCACCACGCAACCTATGAGGGCGCTGCTCGAAGTAACGCCGTGAATCGAATCGGTATAGACAAAATCGGTAGCTTGCATGAAGAAAGCCTGAAGACCTTTGTCCGCGCCCGAAATGACTGCCGTATCGTATCCGAAAAGCAGCCCGCCGAGAACGGCAACCAGCACGATCGAAAAAAGATACGTGCTGCTGCCTTTGTCTGTATTCGTCATCTGCCGGAATGTTAGCAATACATATTCACGATTGC
>CATXZX010000148.1 GCA_958404085.1 uncultured Prevotellaceae bacterium
CCGTTACATCAAGTGGGCAAACGTTTCCTACACACCCTCCAACAATGTATCGCTGCGCGAACTGCGCGTATTCGGCAAAGGAAACTCACCCCGGGCAAAGCGCGTAGACCGTTTCCGGCTAAACCGCAATGCCTCAGACCCCTGTAAAATCCGTATCGAATGGCCGGCCTCGGCCCACGCCGAAGGCTACATCGTCAACTACGGCATTGCCCCCGACAAGCTCTACAACCAATACCAGGTAACGGACAGCACGCATCTGGAAATTAACAGCCTGAACCGTAAAACACACTACTATTTCCGCATCGACACCTACAACGACAGTGGCATCACACGCGGCAGGAAAATAGTCGGAACAGACTGAAAGAGCCCACTTTAACGTGTAAAAATTCTAAATATAATCTTAAATAGTCAGGAAATAGTCCTTCCGTCCGATATTTTGCGTAACTTAGCAGCGATTTCGAGGCTTCAACAGCCCAAACAAACAGTTTAACAATAAAAGATTTCAGAAAGATGAAACGAACTACACTCCTACTTCCTTTGATCGGCGGCGCCCTGTTGCTGACAAGTTGTGTAAGTAAGAAACAGTTTACGGAACTGCAATCAAACTATGGACGCCTGCAAACGGAACATAGCGACCTGAAGAGCGCTTACCAGAAAGCCCAGGTCGACTTGGCCGAAAGCCGTACCAAAATCAAGAGTCTTGAAGAACGTTTGGCCGAAGCCCGCAAAGCGAACGAAGAACTCCGTCGTTCCTATCAAGCCCTTCAAGGTTCGCTCGACAAGAGCCTTCAGCAAAATTCGCAGGGCAACATCAACATTTCGAAACTCGTGGACGAAATCAACGCGTCCAACCGTTTTATCAAACAGTTGGTTGACGCTAAATCAAAGTCCGACTCGCTCAACATGGTGCTTACGAACAACCTGACGCGCTCGCTCAGCCGCGACGAGTTGCAGGAAGTCGACGTAAAAGTGCTGAAGGGTGTTGTCTACCTCTCGCTGGCTGACAACATGCTCTACAAATCGGGTAGCTACGAAGTCAACGAACGGGCACACGAGACGCTGCAAAAAATTGCAAAGATCATACTGGATTACAGAGACTACGATGTACTTGTAGAAGGAAACACCGATCCGGTGCCCATCTCGCGTACCAATATCCGCAACAACTGGGATTTGAGTACACTGCGCGCTTCTTCGGTCGTACAGGTGCTTCAGAACCGTTACGGAGTGGATCCGAAACGTTTGACAGCCGCCGGCCGCGGAGAATACAATCCTATCGCCTCCAACGACACCGAACTGGGACGTCAGCGTAACCGCCGTACGCAAATCATCATCACGCCGAAGTTAGACCAGTTCATGGACCTGATAGACAAGGCTCCTGAATCTTCCGAAGAGAAATAACTCTCCGAAGAAAGGATAACAGCATTTTGGGTTGCAACAGTGGGAACCGTTCCTGCACATTGCAACCCAAATTCTTTTTTCCGGCCCCATCCGAATACAAAAAGAGGCCATCATCGTCCCTACGTTCGTTTTATTTCTTAACTTTGGTCCTGCAAATACAAAAACAACCGGAGCATGCTCCCCAACACACCGTAATATGGAAAACTGGAAAAAGACACTGGAAGAACAACTCCCTTTATTGGGACACCGCAACTGGATTGTCGTAACCGACATGGCCTATCCCCTGCAAGCCAATCCCGGCATTCAGACCCTGTATGCCCCCGAAGCCTACGAAGATACCGTGGCCGCCGTAGCCGGCCTTATCGAAACACAGCCGCACGTGTTTGCCCACATCCACTTGGACAGCGAGCAACAGAAAATGAACGATTCGTTGTGTCCGGGATGGAGCGCCTTTCAGCAAAAACTGAGTACCGCGCTCAATTTGGATAAAGTAGCATATACCGACCACGAAGCCCTGATTTTGCGACTGGACGAAATCAGCAGACTCTACCGCGTAGTCATCATCAAGACACCGCTGACATTACCCTACTCATCCACCTTCTTCGAACTGGACTGCGGATATTGGGATGCCGAACGCGAACAAAACCTCCGTAAATAAAACCGGCCATTGCCACGCAGCGCCATGTCTGCTGTCATAAACCCCTGACACGATGAACCCGATACAAACGCTTTTTTCTTTCCGCCGCGCGCTGTTCCTTACTCTTGCCCTGGCACTTGCCGGATGCAGCCAGGAAAAGCGGAACAAACCATGGATTGTAACCGACGAATCGGCCGAACAGGAAGAAACCATGGGAGACGGGCCGGAAAACGAAACGATGACGGAAGAAGAAAAAGCCGTACTCGCCGAAGACAGACCGCAGGAGCGTACCGACAACTCGCTGTACAACAGCCTGACGGCCGACGAAAAGAAAATCATACACGCTACTGCCCGAAAACAGCCGGTCGAAGGTTTCGAAAGAGTCTTCACAGACTGTTACCGCAGTTACCGCCGACAACTGAAGTCTACACGCCGCAAACGTCAGCACACCGATGTGCGCCAACTGCCCGAATACGGTCAGCTCTGCGCCATGGGCGAAGCTATCATCCCCCTGCTGATGGAAAAAATGCTGGACACCCGCAACCTTTTTGCCCTGAAACTGTACGAAGATATCCAAACAGACAGCAGTCTCAAGATAGCCGTCAAGAAACAGCCGGACGAAGCAAAACGACTGATACAGACCATCCATCTGTGGACCGGTCGGCAACAACGAGCGCAACAATAGCGGCAAACAAAAAGTCTACAACTTCCCGAACCGTAAAAATCCGGGGCATTTGTCTGTTTTAGCCCTCTTTGTTAGCATGGGTGGCCTGAAATAACTATCTTTACACCATTATTTTTCAAGATACATAGCATATAACGATTATGAAACGGCTTCTCCTATCCGGAATGATGGCATTTTTCTGTCTGTCGTCAGCCAACAGTGAATCTTATCCGTTCAGAAACAAATCGCTGACCGTAGAAGAGAGAGTGAACGACCTGATAAACAGGATGACACTGGAAGAAAAAATCGACTTACTGGCCGGCTATAATGATTTTTACCTTCATCCCTGCGAACGGCTCGGCATTCCGGCCTTCAAGATGGCGGACGGTCCTCTCGGCCTTTCGTCGTGGGGACTATGGGGAAGGGCTACCGCCTTTCCGTCAGCCATTTCCGTAGCAGCTTCATGGAACCAGGAACTTGCGCACAGCCTGGGCAAGATGTATGCACAGGAGTGGCGGGCAAGAGGCATCCACTTTCTTTTGGCACCCGGAGTCAACATATACAGGGCATCGAAAGGAGCGAGGAATTTCGAATACTACGGCGAGGATCCTTACCTGACCTCCAACATGATTGTTCCCTTCATCAAAGCCGTGCAGAAAGGGGGCGTCATTGCTACCATCAAGCACTTTGCCGGAAACGACCAGGAGTTCGACCGATACAGGGTCAGCACGGAAGTATCGGACCGGGCTCTTCACGAAATCTACTTGGCACCGTTCAAGGCGGCCGTGCAAAAAGCCGGCGTAAAAGCCGTGATGACGGGTTACAACCCCCTGAGAGGTGTGTACTGTACGGAAAATAAATTTCTGATAGACATCCTGAAAAAAGATTGGGGCTTCAAAGGTATACTGATGTCCGACTGGGCATGTACCTACTCTGCCGATAAAGCGGCCAACCATGGTCTGGACCTCGAAATGGGCAGTAAAAGTTGGTTCAATAAGGAAAAACTGTTGCCGTTGATTGAGAAAGGTATTGTTTCGGAAGATGTTATCAACGATAAGATAAGGCGCATTTACGGCACCTGTATCGAAATGGGATTCTTCGATAGGCCTCAGCAGACGGACAGCATCCCCCTATACAATCAGCAGGCCAACCGTTTGGCACTGAAAGCGGCCGAAGAAGGCATCGTCCTTTTAAAAAACTCCGGAGTCCTACCTCTGCAAAATCCCCGTACCATTGCCGTCATCGGCCCGACAGCCAACCCGCCGCTAATCAACGACCGGGTATTTTCGACAAACAACATCGTATACGGAGGAGGCGGAAGCTCGCGCGTCCATCCGTGGTACGTGATAAACGACTTGCAGGGCATCGAACGCGAATTCGGCGATACTCGCATCTATTACGCAGAAGGTATTTCGAATCAGTTTAAACGAAGACTTTTCAACAATTGCATTTTCAGGACGAGCGACGGCAAACAAGGGTTGCGGGCCGTTTACTACGCCCGTGGTACGGAAACAACGGAACAGACATCGGCCTCCTTGCTGGAGGAACAAGCCAAAGCCGCCGGACGTTCGGTGCAGTCGTACAAACAGAGTTCGACCGAGAAAAACACCAGTGATACCGTTATCCGAAGAATAGACCGCCACGTAAACTTCGAATGGTGGGGAGCGCCCGACAACCAACCCAAGTTGGGAACAAACTACGGCATTGAATGGGAGGGTTACGTAGATGCGCTCAAGGACGACAGCATCCGTTTCTTTGTAGACGCACAGGGTGCTTACCAACTGTGGGTAGACGGGAAATTGCTGACAGATGCCTCGCAATCCCAGTCCTTCCATGTAAGTTCGCCGGCCGTCTATGCAAAAAAAGGTTCCTCAAAACATGTACGACTGAAATTTCTGAACCAACAAGCAGCCCCGGCAGAGATAAGAATGGCCTATTGTTACGACAGCGACGTCGACTTCTCGGAAGCCCGGCAGATTGCATCGAAAGCCGATGCAGTCATCATCTGTGCCGGCCTTGACGGAAGTATCGAACTGGAAGGACGCGACCGCCCCTTTGACCTGCCTTACGGACAAAACCTCCTTATTCAGGAAATAGCCGAAGTCAATCCTAACACAGTGGTGGTCATGCATGCGGGCGGAGGCGTCAACATGTCGCCCTGGGTTGACAAGGTTGCCGCCGTGCTCCATGCCTTTTATCCGGGACAGGAAGGCGGAAACGCACTGGCACACATTCTGTCCGGAAAAATCAATCCTTCGGCCAAACTGCCCTTTACCATCGAAAAAGCATGGAAGGATTCGCCCGCAGCCGGCAATTACGACAAAACACGCAAGGAAAGGAAAGTTTTCTACCGCGAAGGGATTTTCACCGGATACAGAGGTTACGAGAAGAAAGGTGTGAAACCGTTATTTACCTTTGGTTTCGGCTTGTCCTACACATCCTACCGGTACGACCATCTCACCGTATCGGTTACGGACAAAGACAGCGCCTCG
Organism: uncultured Prevotellaceae bacterium; assembly: GCA_958404085.1. Classification (GTDB taxonomy): domain Bacteria; phylum Bacteroidota; class Bacteroidia; order Bacteroidales; family Bacteroidaceae; genus Alloprevotella. Next base: position 5,192 of record CATXZX010000148.1, read on the forward strand.
GTAGCCATTGAGATGGATGTTACCAATACAGGCAAGATGGCCGGAGCCGAAATCATACAGATTTACGTAACGGATACCAAATCAAAAGAAGAAAGGCCGCTGAAAGAATTGAAAGGCTTTCAGAAAGTATGGTTACAACCCGGCGAGACGAAAACCGTAAACTTCCGGCTCACGAAAGAAGACTTTCAATATTACAGCGAAAAGCAGAAAAAATGGGTTTTGGAGAAAGGCGAATTTCTGATTAAGGTAGGCGCTTCGTCGCAGGACATAAGAATGGAGCAAAAGATTCGACTCTAAAACTTAAATTACACCGTAACATATCTAATTAGGAACAGTATGATAAAACGCATCAAACCCTATCATCTGACGGCACTGCTACTTTGTTGCCTGATGTCATGTTCTTCAGAACGTCAGTTCTATGGTACTACCACCGGAGCCATGGTAGGCGGCATGTTCGGCTCCACCATCGGTGGCATTATGGGCGGATGGC
>CATXZX010000149.1 GCA_958404085.1 uncultured Prevotellaceae bacterium
TTTCTGCACGCGGGCGATATGATTGTGTACACACGCGGACGGACTGTCAAGCCGGCCCAGTACAAAGCCCAGGGCGGAGGTTTGTTTACCGAAGGGCCGCTGGTGGTGCTTGTCAACGAGTTTTCGGCTTCGGCGGCCGAGATAGTGGCCGGCGCCTTGCAGGACCAGGACCGCGCCACCATTGTGGGCCGTCGTTCCTTCGGCAAAGGATTGGTCCAGGTGCCTGTCGATTTGCCCGACGGCTCGATGATTCGCCTCACGGTGTCCCATTACTACACACCGGTGGGCCGCTGCATCCAAAAACCGTACGAGAAAGGAAAAAAAGAAGACTATAACCGCGACTGGATAGAGCGCTTCAAGCGCGGCGAGATGCAGCATGCCGACAGCATGCACCTGCCCGATTCCTTGCAGTACCGTACGCTGAAGAAACAACGTCTCGTGTATGGCGGCGGAGGTATCGTGCCCGATGAGTTCGTGCCGCTCGATACGTTGCGCTATACCGACTGTTTCCGCCGCATATCGGCGCGCAATATCATTATAGAACAAAACCTGAAGTACATGGATGCCGAGCGGAAATCATTGACCCGCAAGTATAAGACGTTCGAGGCCTTCCGCACCGGCTACCAGGTGCCGCAGTCGTTGCTCGATGCCATCCTGAAAGAGGCGGCCGAGGCCAAAATCGTTCCGGCCGACGATGCCGAACGCGAAAAGACGCTCGAACAGTTGCGCCTGCTCCTGAAGTCATTGGCCGCACGCGACCTGTGGGACATCTCCGAGTACTACCAGATCATGAATACGGCCGACCCCATGGTGACGCGGGCGGCCCGTCTGCTCGCTTCGCCGCAGGCCGGCGGGCGTTGACGACGCATCCGGCAACAGACAGGGCGGGGTTTTTCGAAAAACCTCGCCCTGTCTGTTATCCGATGTGCCGGTGTCCGGTCCCGAAACGGCGGTTCCGTCACTTTCCGGCCAGTTCGTCCAGCATCTCGAGTGCCCGGTTTTCGGCCGCCTCCATCTGTTCGCGTTCGCCGGGTCCCTTGTCGTTGATGCCGCACAAGTGCAGAATGCCGTGTATGACGACGCGGTAAAATTCCTCCTCGTACGTCGTGCCCTGTTCTTCGGCGTTGCTGCGCACGGTGTCCAGGCTGATGAACAGGTCGCCGCCGATAAGGTTCTCTTCCGTATAGTCGAAGGTGATGATGTCCGTATAGTAGTCGTGCTGAAGATACTGCCGGTTCACCTCCAGAATCTTGTCGTCGTTACAGAATATGTACGCCACGTCTCCCACCTTTTTCCCGTAAACGGCGGCCACGGCCCGAATCCAGGTCGAGACCAGTCTTTTTTTGATGACGGGCATGCGGACGCCGTCTGTGTTGAAGCTAATCATATGTTACTCGATTGAATGGATGTTTTTAATCGTCGAAGAGCGGACCGAAAGGCTTATTGCTGCCGTACAGGCTCCGGCCCAGGTGTTTGTAGGCCAGTTCCGTCACCTCGCGGCCGCGGGGTGTCCGCCGTATGAAGCCCTCCTTGATGAGGAACGGCTCGTAAACTTCCTCCACCGTGCCGGCATCCTCGCCGATGGCCGTCGCGATGGTCGTGATACCGACGGGTCCTCCTTTAAACTTGTCGATGATGGTGGTCAGAATCTTGTTGTCTATTTCGTCCAGGCCGTACCGGTCTATGTTGAGGGCCTCTAATGCGTAGCGCGCAATGTCCATGTCTATTTTTCCCGAACCCTTCACCTGTGCAAAGTCGCGTACGCGGCGCAGCAGCGCGTTGGCTATACGGGGCGTGCCGCGGCTGCGTCCCGCTATCTCGGCCGCCGCCCGTTTGTCGATGGGCACGCCCAGTATGCCGGCCGAGCGTTCGATGATGCTTTGCAGCACCTGTGCGTCGTAGTACTCCAGGTGCAGGTTGATGCCGAAGCGGGCCCGTAGCGGTGCGGTCAGCAGGCCGCTGCGCGTCGTGGCTCCCACCAGCGTAAAGGGGTTCAGGTCTATCTGTATGCTGCGGGCCGAGGGGCCGCGGTCTATCATGATGTCGATGCGGAAGTCCTCCATGGCCGAATAAAGATACTCCTCGACAACCGGAGAGAGCCGGTGGATCTCGTCGATGAAGAGTACGTCGTTCGTCTCGAGCGATGTCAGCAGTCCCGCCAGGTCGCCCGGCTTGTCCAGCACGGGTCCCGACGTTAGTTTGAAGCCTACGCCCAGTTCGTTGGCAATGATGTTGCTGAGCGTGGTCTTTCCGAGTCCCGGAGGGCCGTGCAGCAGGGTGTGGTCCAGCGGCTCTCCGCGCAGTTTGGCAGCTTGTACAAAGACGCGCAGGTTCTCCACCACCTTGTACTGGCCGCTGAAGTCGTCGAAGCGCAGCGGCCGTAACGCATTCTCGTACTCCCGTTCGCTCGGTGTGCCTTTCTGCTCGGCACGTATGTCGAATGTATCTTCAGTCATAGGTCGCAAAGGTACGATTTTTTGTCGAAATAGTCCGTTTCGTCCTTTCCTTTCGTGTTTTAGGCCGCTCCGCCCCGTACGATACCGGTGTATGTGTGGATTTTTGCGTATCTTTATCCCAAAAAACAAGAAGATGGATACGAAAACCCGCGAGTTTATTCTGGCCCATCGCACCGACGACGTGCGCACCTTGGCTCTTCAGGCATCCCGCTATGCAGGCGTCGATATGACCGTGGCACTGGTTCAGATAGAAGGGTGGCAGAAATTGCGTCGCAAGGTGCCCTCCTGGACCGAAATAGAAGGCCCGGATTTCGAAAAACAAGGCCCGGAGTCTGAAACGGAGGGCCTGCTCTATCCGCCGCAGCTCTCCGTCGAGCAATGTTCGAGCGAGGAAACGGCCCGCTACAAGGCCTCTGTGGCCTGCCGCCTGCTGCCGAAGTGTGATAAAATGGCCGATTTGACCGGCGGTTTCGGCGTCGATTTCGTTTTTCTGGCCCGCCGGTTCCGACAGGCGCTGTATGGGGAGCGAAACCCCGTACTCTGCGAACTGGCCCGCCACAACTTTCCGCTGCTCGGCGTGCCCGGCGCACGCATCGTCGAGGGCGACGGTTGCGACCTGCCGTCCGGCGAGACGTGGGACCTGGTCTATTTCGACCCCGCCCGGCGCGACCGTGCGGGACGCAAGACTGTTTCCATCGCCGACTGCGAACCCGATGCCTCCCGCTTGCTCTCCCTGTTGTCGGGCCGGGCCGCGCTGGTGATGATTAAGCTCTCGCCGATGCTCGACCTCCACAGTGCGTTGACCGATTTGCCCGGTATTTGCGAATTGCACGTCGTATCCGTCGGCGGCGAGTGCCGCGAGCTTCTGGCCTGTGTGCGCCCGGGCTTTGCCGACGAGGCCACTGTATGCTGCGCCTGTGGCGACTGGCATTTCCGTTTCCGCCTGACCGAAGAGGCCGGGGCTGTACCTTCCTTTTCGCTCCCCCTGACATACCTTTATGAGCCCGATGCGGCCCTGCTGAAGGCCGGCGCCTACCGCCTGACGGCTGTCCGTTACGGATTGCACAAACTCCATGCCAACAGCCACCTTTATACGTCCGACGCGCTTTGTCCCGATTTCCCCGGTCGCGTATTCCGGGTCGAGGCGTATGGCGGGTTCGGCAAGAAAGAGGTGCGCGACTTGCTTTCCGGCCTGCGCGCGGCCAATCTGACGGTACGTAACTTTCCGGCCACCGTGGCCGAACTGCGCCGTCGCCTGCGCCTGGCCGAGGGCGGCGACTGCTACCTGTTTGCCACGACCGGCTCCGACGGCCGCCACTTGCTCGTGAGGTGCCGGCGCTGAGGGCGTACCGGTTTCGAAAGTGGCCTGTGTTGTTATAGAGATACTTTACTGATGCTTATTCAATGGTTTTCTGTGTGCCGCTGAATTCCGGCCATACGGTAAATCCGTAAGAAGTACTGGACGAATTGGAATGTCCGCACACATGATATCCGTTTGCTATTTCCGTACCGTTGCCTATGTTATATTTTTTTCTGTTATCAGCGTAGAATATCAAACACCTTCCGTTGGTTTGAAGTACAGTTGTCGCGATATATGTTACGTTACTGAATGCCGGCCATGTTGAATTTAAATTAAAAGCGGAGGGTTTGTATTTCCAATTGGTTGCTGTCAGGCAATAGTCGCGCACTCCCGTTGGATAAATTTTCACCTTGGCGCCTTGGTTCCCGTATTCTGTGGAAGCAACCCAGCATTTTGAATCGGAATCCCAATAGAAGTTATCGTTATCGGTTATTCTATTATCATAATAACCCTTGAATAGCTGACTAGCCATGCCTCCAAAAGCGTTTGAGTTAGGCACATTAAAGCCCGGCGGGCATGGATCGTAAATGGTTTTTGTCACTTTCTGGTTGTTATACTTTCTCTCGGGTTCGTTATAAGTGCCTCCATACTGATAAGCGGTTGAATTCCAAAAATTATGGATTGTTGAATCCGTAGCCGCATAACCGGCACCCTTCAATGCGTGCCAATAGTTGCGGAATTTGTCTACGCTCTCGGGAACTGTCGGATTTCCCATTGTAAAGGCGTACGGATACCGGATTGTCTCGCCGATATTCATTCCTTCCTCGTAACCGATCTTTACAGAACTGCAAAACTCATATCCTTCATATTGGTCATATATAGGTTTGTTAAACATGGTGAACTCATATACGTTTGGTGTATAGACGTAAGGTTTCGAAAAAGGCTTCTCATATACACCGGGAAGCATGGCATCCTTGCGTCCCCACATATAGTACGTGTTGTCGCCGGCAACAGAGGCCATGATGGCATCCTGCTGACCGTCAAAAATCATCTGACTGCCGGTATCGCCTTTCAGGTCAAAGTCAACAAAGTCAAACTTCACCTTCAATGGCCTTGAGTCATTCTTGCCATGTGAGGGGGAATATCCGAGAGTGGAGTTCATAAGCTGATATTCTGTCTTATGGCCGGAACCGTCGTCATCCTTTGAGCGCGTTATCACAGGCTCGCTGCAATGATTTGAACTTGTCACCCATATATGCCAACTCCACACAATATCATATTCGTCGCCGTTTTTCTTCTTGCGCAATGCTATAACCGCATTGCCGTCTGTTATGGAACTTTCCTGTATGCGGAACTGTATTTTGCCCTTGTCGGATGATTTGTATTCCACTTTATCCACCAATCCGGGAGAATCTGACCACAACAATATGGCGTCATACTCTCCGCTGCCTAACTGGTCTGTTATATACGGTCCGTTTATTTTATTGTTGTTGTGGTCCACAAAATGCTTCAATCCGGAAACTGCCGGCGTTGACGACGGGTTTACGGTGTATGCGCTTGTGTTATTTGCCTTATTCTTCAGAGCATTGCCGTAAACGGCAGGAAAGGAGAAATATCCCGGGTCGGTAACGATATAGCAGTTGGCGGTTTCGTTTTCAGAACCGGTAGGATGGTTGTAAGAGTCTGACAGGTCTGTCGGGCTTTCGTATGAGCCTTGCACGGTGGAAGTATATTTCGAATGAATACCGTTAAACACGCTTTGTCCCTGCAGCACCAATGAGCCGCGTTGTGGCTTTGTGCAGTCTGTCGGTTGCGTTTCGGTCTCGTCCTTATCCCATGAGCCCTTTCTCCAAGTGTTTCCGCCGTCAGTGGATGAATACACATTTACATGAGCGGGTATGT
>CATXZX010000150.1 GCA_958404085.1 uncultured Prevotellaceae bacterium
TTCTGTCTTTCAAGAAGTTGGACTCAACACTTTACGGTTTACCGGACAGTAATAACTCTCAAACAGGAGGCTGGTCAGTTCTTCACACCACGCAATATAATAAAGTGTATGGTTGAGATTATGAACCCAAACCAGCATTGTCGTGTGCTCGACCCGGCTTGTGGTAGTGGAGGTTTTCTTGTAATGGTTCTGGATCATGTTCGTCGCCAAATTACACGCAATATCTATGCAGATCGTTCTGAAGCTGAGATTGATGCTCTCTCAAACACTGATGAGACAGTCAATAAAATCGTTCGTCAATATGCTGAGTCTATGATATTCGGGTTCGATTTTGACCCTGATTTGAAGAAAGCAGCAAAGATGAATATGGTTATGGCAGGTGACGGACATAGCAATATATTCAATATCAACTCACTTGAATACCCCTTTGGTTCATTGCCTGACCTCGAACGTATAAATGAAGCTGTCAGTACAAGCGTTGGACATAGGGGCGACTACGCAACATGTGACGAACATGCAGCCAAAGACAGTGCTTTCGGCAAGTTCGATATGATATTTACAAATCCTCCCTTTGGCTCAAAGGTCGAGGTTGCACAGGGCATTGTCGAGCACTATGACCTATCAGCATGGATAAAATCGCCAGAAGGATTGTTCATAGAGCAATGTTATAATTTCCTAAAACCAGGTGGTAAAATGGCGATAGTCTTACCTGATGGCATACTCAGTAACCCCAATACTGAGAAGGTTCGTGAATGGATACTTTCAAAATTCAAACTCATAGCCTCTATAGACCTGCCTGTAGAAGCATTCTTGCCTCAGGTTGGCGTTCAGGCTTCACTACTCTTCTTACAGAAAAAGATAGGCATTGAACTGGGTCAAAAGGAAGACTACGAAGTATTCATGGCAATAGCCGAAAAGGTTGGCAAAGACCGCCGAGGCAATCCTATATATAAGAGAGATGATGATGGCGCTGAAATTCTTTACCCAACAAAGAAGGAATGGGCAGCCCGTAATCGTCATGGAGAACTCATAACGCGAAGTCGTGTAGAACGAGTGCGCCGGCTTGATGATGACCTTCCGGAAATTTCAGAGGAATATAAAAAAATCATGGGGATATGAAAGCGTCAAAAATTCAACTAACAAGCATTGAGGATGCAAGTAGGCGATTTGACCCATCTTATCACCTGAGTGATGCAATAGTTGTTAAAAAGACTATTGCAAAATCCCCGTATCCGCTTTTGAAATTAAAAGAGGTGTCTTCAGGTATATTCAATGGAGGACGTTACAAACGAGTATACGTATCAAACCCAAAGCATGGATATAAGTTTTTGAGCAGTTCTGATATACTCGCTGCGGATTTGGAGTCCGTAAAGATGGTGTCAAAGCGTTATATGGGTGGAGTAAAGGAATTAGCCCTTGAAAAAGGATGGATTCTCATTACACGAAGTGGCACTATCGGAAAAACTGCGTTCGCTAACGCGAAACATGCTCAGAAGCTTGCTTCTGAGCATGTTATCCGGCTTAAGCCGAATAACATCCTCAGAGCTGGCGCGATATATGCGTATTTAGCATCCAAGTATGGATACATACTTCTCACGCAAGGTACTTTCGGTGCTGTAATCCAACATATAGAGTGTCCTTTTGTAGGTGAAATTCCAATACCAAATTTCCCAAAGACATTGCAGGAGAGTATTGATTTGTTGATTCAAGAATCAGCTCGTCTGCGAGAATCAGCCGCTGATGAGTTAGAGGCAGCAGACAAACTCTTAAAAAAGAAAGCCGGATTGCGGTCATTAACACCGGAAGACTATGATTACTTTGGTCAGCACAGCGCAACTCGGAAGCCAAGTTGCTTTACTCGAAAAGTATCTGAATTCGGTTCAATTACGTTCAATGCTTTTAATAATTCTGAACGCATCAAGGCTATTATCTCCTCTATTCCAGAGAGTCATTTAACAATAAAGGATGTAATTGAAAACGGTGAAACATTTTCATCCACAGGAGCTCCAAGTATTGAAGTAAAGCCCCATTGTGGCATTATGCTGATTAACCAAAAGGATATATTTGATACAATTGTTACGGGCAAATATATTTCGAGGAGAGGTGTAAAAACTGACAACCTTGTCAAATATGGAGAGGTCTTAATTGCAAGCGATGGAACTCTCGGTGAGAATGAGACATTTTGTCGAGCCATATATGCCAACGAAGATTTAGAAGGTGCTTTCATATCAAGTCACTTTATTAGAATGAAGTCAAATGATAAGGTACCCGCTGGATATTTATATTGTTGGCTAAATTCAGACTATGGATTCCGCCTTATTAGACGGACACAAGCTGGGACCAAGATATGTCATCCAATAAATCGAATGTTTCTCGATATCCCTGTTCCAATTCTTGCAAAGGAAGACATGAACAAGATTGATCGTATGGTCAGAAACGCACATACAAAACGTCATCTGGCTAACGAGAAAGAATTGAAAGCCATAGCAATGGTAGAGGCTGAGATTGAGAAATGGAATTAGAACAATAGATAACACCAATCATACCAATGGCAAAACTTTGTACTCCAATACATAGCCCTGGACCTGTGAACGCCGGAGAGAAGCATTTATTTGACTTCCTTCAAGTTAACTTGCCTGACAGCTATTACATCATACCCAATGGCGAATATCCCTATATCAATCCGAATGGGGGTACTCAATTCATGGAGTGCGACTGCATCGTGGTTGCTCCCCATGCAATCTATCTTATCGAAAACAAGGACTACAAAGGCCGTCTTGAAGCATACGATAGCGCATGGTTTCATAACGACCGAGAAATTAAGAACCCCATTAAGGGTGTTACATTCAAAGGCAAAGTCCTCAGCGACTATCTCAAACGCAAGAACGGACGTTGGAAAGCTGCATGGATTGAATCTATTGTGACCCTAAGTAACCTTAATCAGAACAAATCAGGATTTGAGGTCGGCTCTGCCAGCGACAACAAAACATTCCTACTCAATGATGAACTTATCAATTTCATTAAGGAGCCTGACAGGTTGCCTCACTATGTCCCAGCAAGTGCGATTGCGTCTTACCAATTCGATATTACCGATTATCTTATGGGTAGCAGTGTTAGTCGGGCTCACGTCCGCACTAATGTCTGTGGTATGATTATCGACGAGATACTTGATACTACTGATGATTATATAGAATACCTTTGCCATAAGAAATTCCCAACTGACAAAAAGTATAAGGTTCGCGATTACGCCTTAAATCAGGCCGGTATGTCACCTGTTCAGATTGAGAAGCATGAAAAGCTGGTTCATAATGGTGAGATTACCGAGGACTTTCTTCCTGACAATACCGGGGTAATCATTAAGAGTCGGTTTGAGTCAGAGGAGAATCATTATTATGTTATAACTCCCTATCAAGATGACCGTTCTCTGCGAAGTGAGATGGCTCGCAACACATTCACGGAATTGGATAAGATTCAGATTTTATTGAATGTTGCTGAGGCTCTATCCTTAGCTCACGAACAGAATGTGATACATAGAGACGTGCGTCCGGAAAATATTTTTATCCAATCTGACCGCAGGGCTGCGCTTGCTAATTTTGGGTTGGCATATAACGAAGCTCACGATGACGCAAGCTTTAATGTCACTGTAGATTTAGAGGATTTCGACTTGAATGCCTATACTTCTGAAGATGTATTTATCGGGGACTATTCTGCAGCATCGGATGTTTATTCTTTCGGAGTTCTTGCCTACGAGCTGATGACTGGACAGAAGTTTCCGTTCGACAATTTCAAAGAGTTATTAATGAAGGGTGGTAAACTTCCAAAAGATTCGCTACCCTCTGCGGTGAATTCTAACGTTGAGAAATGGGTAGATGAACTTTGCGAAAGAACAATAGTTGTTGATCCGATTGAAAGATGGGCCAACATAGATGAAGTACGCCAATTCATCTTTGAGAACGGTATAATTGCCCACACACAGCAATACTCTGTTCCTGAAGCCAATGAAAATCTTAATGACTTAAAACCGACAGACCGCATTACCAACGACATAGTCCTTGGTGAAATGCTTGGCGAAGGTGGATTCTCAAAGGTTTTCAAAGCAAAACACCAATATCAGCCTGGAGCTTTATATGCCGCCAAAATATTCAAGGAGGGCGTAAGCCCACAAGTGACTGTTGATGAATTCAAGGCATTGAATGACCTGAATCATCCGAACATAGTGAGATTCCGTGGAAACGGGACAACCAATGGTGGGTTGTTCTATACTCTTATGGACTATGTTGATGGGACAGACATTCGCCGCTATGCGAGTGGCGATACATTCCTTTCTCTCACACTGATGAAATCATTTCTCAAACAAATGATTTCAGCTCTTGTGTATATACAGGAAAAACAGCCACCAGTAATACATAGAGACATCAAGCCTGAAAATATAATGTATCGTAAAGATGGGTCGTTCGTGCTCATCGATTTCAACATAGCTACAAACAAGGAAGGAGATCGACATAAGGTAGGAACTTATCGTTATGTGGCACCTGACCTGACAGTCGGCAGCAAGATGAATTGGGACTTAGGTGCAGATACATTTGCTCTCGGAGTTACGGCATATGAATTATTGAGCCATATCTATCCTTGGGGAAATAGTCAGACACCTATTCTTGACCAGACTCCGGTCAACATTCTTGACAGGAATCACCTCATATCCGATAAGTTCGCAAAATTCATAATGAAGGCTTGCGAAACACGAAAGGAGAATCGATTCCAAAACGCAAAAGAGATGCAAGAGGCATTTGATGCTCTTGAACGTATAGATTCTTCTATTGAATTTTATAGCAAGGATGGAACAGAATACAATATTGTCGATTATATTAATTCTCTCTATAGTCAGAGTGAACGAGGTAATGCCGGAACTCGTGCAGGATTCAAGAATGACAACATTCTTGACAAACTGACATATACTGAGACGCGCCTCGACACCAAACTTTTAGAAGACATCAAGCATGGTGACTATAAGCTTATAATCATAACCGGTAATGCTGGCGATGGCAAGACCGCGTTTATACGTCAGGTTGAGAACGCTGGAACAGACCTCAATTATGTCGAGTCCCGCAATGGTGCAAAATTCCGTCTGGGTAGCGTCATGTTTGAAAGTAACTACGATGGTTCTCAAGATGAGCATAACCTAAAGAATAACGATGTTCTGGCAAAGTTTTTTGCGCCATTCATTGGTATTGAGGACTATCGATGTGCTGTGGAGGGCCGCATAATAGCTATTAATGAAGGTCGATTGATGGAATATCTGGAGTCAACTCCGGAACTTACGGGATTACATAATGCCATTGATGAATACTTTTACAAAGAGGGTGTGGCTACCCTCCCTGACGGAGTCATGGTTATTAATCTTAATCTTCGTTCGGTCACTGCCCTTGACGACAATGGGGATTCCTTGTTGCGTAAACAGGTAAAGGCTTTGACCGATAAAAAACTTTGGAACAAATGTCTGGGATGTCCGATAGCCGACCGTTGCTTCATAAAATATAACGTCGATTCACTCAACGACTCGGCTGTTGGCAACGAGATAATAAAGCGCCTGGAGTGGAGAGTCCGCACAATAGTATATAAACGTGAGCTCCATATAACCATGCGTGATTTGC
>CATXZX010000151.1 GCA_958404085.1 uncultured Prevotellaceae bacterium
AGTCTGTCGCGTAACAGCTACAATATGCGAGGGATTGCCTATATCCACCTTTTCTCCCTTAGCAAAACGATACACGACGTACTGTACGGCACGATCCATTTCGTCTTTTGCTTTCGGAGCCTCCCAAAAAAGGATGTATCCGTCTGCCGTCCAAAAATCCTTAAGGTGCGCCACTTTTCGGGGGGCTTTATCATCGATGAAAGGCATCTGGGGCTGCAAAGCGGGATAGCGATGATAATACGTTTCAAGAGCCGTCGCATAATTTCCTATGTTTCCGGTTACCGCGGCCGCATACCACTGGCAACTACCCGCTACGTTATCCAGAGAACGCTGAATGCGCATTTTGGCATGCATCTGATGTTGTGAGGGTTGTCTTACGTCCGGTGTTTTAACCGTACGCTCTACGTCCTGCCCGATATAGAGCGGACGATTTCCCGCATAGTTCGACCACCATTTTGCCAGTTCGGCATAATCGGCAAGCGGGTGGCCTATTTCCCAATACAACTGAGGTATGTTGTAATCCACCCATCCGTTCTCGACCCAGCGAAGAACATCCGCATACAAATCGTCATAATTCTGCAAACCGCCCGTCTTGCTGCCCGGTACTTTGGCACTTGTTTTCTGATTGTGATAGATACCGAACGGCGAAACTCCGAACTTCACCCATGGCTTGACACTCCGGATTGTATCATGAAGCTGTTTCATAAACAGGTTGACATTATTCCGTCTCCAGTCTCCCCGATCGGAAAACCCTCTTCCATAACGTCTGAATGTCTCATCATCAGGTATTTTCTCTCCACCTACCGGATATGGGTAGAAATAGTCGTCGATGTGTAAGCCGTCTACATCATAATGACGCAACAAGTCGCTTACGACCCGACAGATGTAGGTGCGGTTTTCGGGAATCCCGGGATCGAAAATCAATTGCCCGCCGTAGAAGAAAAAACGTTCAGGATAAATGTTATACGGATGGGTCATTGCCAGTTCGGTCGTCCCCTTCGTCTTGGCCCGATACGGATTAATCCAGGCATGAAGCTCCATTCCCCGGCTGTGACACTGTGTTATCATCCATTGCAAGGGGTCCCAATAGGGAACAGGAGGTTGTCCCTGCTGTCCTGTAAGGAAACGGCTCCACGGCTCGTATTTGCTTTTATAGAGTGCATCGGCCTCTGCTCTCACCTGAAACAATATGGCATTGATACCGCAGCGCTGCAATTTATCGAGCTGCTGCGTAAGCATTTGCTGCATCTGCTCGCGCGGCATACCCTGAAACTGTCCATTCACACACTGAATCCATGCCCCGCGGAATTCTCTTTTGGGAGCATAGTCTAACAAACCTTTTGGTGCAGCGAACAAAGTCGACCATGCAGACAAAAGTGCTATCAAAAAAATCGTTCTCATTTATAATTAAAAACAGTTCTATTAAAAATCAGACTGTAAAGATACATAAAAAAACGAGCATCCGACAAGTTACGGTTCGAAATACACTATTTTTTCATTCACCCCGCCGCCTTAGAAAAACAAGAGCCAGACAATCGAAAAAACTTAGGCGAAAAAATCAAATATCTCCCAGCTTTTTTTCATCGGAACGCACTTCCTTTTTACGCCAACTTCTCATAGGAACGGGCAAGACAAAACGATTCGTTATCATGAAAAAGACGAATAATTTTATTTGTATAAAAGCATTCAAAGAGAACATTTATCCCCTTGAATGCTGTATCTACGACTATATATGCTTAATCACCGGTTTTTTAAGCAAATAGGCGCTCTTGGGATTGCGCACAAGTCCATCGTATGCAAGAATGATTGCAATGTCTGTCGCATGATGATATGTCTGGAGATATTCAGCAGTCACGCCATCGACATTGAATATCGGCAAGTTTCGCGCATTGCACCAATGTTCAAATGCAGCCTTCCCCTCGTCGGTCAGGTTCTGCAATTGCGATATTACACTTTCAAGCATGTTTTTATTGGAAGCCGGATAATCGTTTTCCAGCAAGATTTCTTTCAAATTATCTGATGTATAATCCATAAACAAATATTTTATGCGTTATTAATAATTTCTTTAGTCAATTCTCTTACCATAGATTCTCCGAAGTACTTTGCATCCGTTTCCATTGGATTGTAAGTATATCCCCATGGGTCGTATGCGCTCGGCATATCCAATGTATATACTTCCTTTCCTATCGTCCACTCTTTTATAGTAGCTTCGTCTATTGGGAATTTTTCAGGATGTTCTATAGCTTCATTCTGAAGTTGATGGCGGGCTTCATGTGCTACGGTATCAACGACATGCATCAACTGTCCTGGATCTGCAAGCATGTCTACATTAAGATGCACATATCCATCTCCAGCATTGTAACCATATGTATACATGCCATTTTCAATTGGAAACTCTTCCCATATAATACCCTTAAAATTGATATCCATGGCCTCGCCTATTCCTTCAGCATATTCCTGAATGACTTTATTACGAGTTTCAAGGTTCATCATCCCCCATGACTGGATAATCTCAGGCGTAAAACAAGCCTTGGCTACATCGGAGCATTCCTTGACTCCATACTCCCGTGCTTCTACAACCTGTTCGTTTGCCTCTTTGACATCTGTGACGGAATCAAAAAACTCTTTAATCGAATTGACAAAGTCACTCCACATATCTTTCACTACGCTATATTCAACCGTAATTTCCTGTACTTCGGGAATTTGAGGAATTTCAACAATTTCTTTAGGGATTTCAGCTATTTCATTCATAATTTATGATTTATAAGATTTCACAATAACCTCTTTCAATGATACGAACCGGATTTCCAGGCAAATACCAGCAAGGCGACTCAATACGTAACTGCAGTCCTACTTCAAACATTATATCATCTACATGCTGATAGTATTGGTTCGTATCACTTTTCGCAATAAGTTCCGATTGTTTGTCACGGATAATACCGCATTTTTCTATCATTCGTATCACATTTTGCGAGCACGCCAACAACTCATTGTATGAAAGAGTATCTTTATTCGCTATAATTGTGGACCACCATCCCCGTAATCCGACAGGAATATTTCTTATACTGTTCATCCTGATATCCCACTCAGTAAGAACATTGTTCATGCGTTCTTGCTGAATCTTTCCAACCGATGATTTGTACATGGGTTCATAAAGACCTTGGAAAATGTCTGCATACATGATAAAAGACTTACAGACATCAGCCATGGCCCTGTCGTCTCCTTTGTCCTGCTTGTCTTTTGCCTCATTTTCAACGGGCAAAACAAACAGGTTCAACAACCTTCTTCTATTGGCGTATACAAGAAAAATGCCACCTAATATGCAGACAGCAGAAAAAATATTTTTAATTGTACTCGTTTCCATTATAATAAAATTTTCGGTTTAGATATTTTCACCCATGAAGCTGCATCGTCTTTATCACACGTAATGACGGCCTGCCCCTGCTGCAAAAGCGGTATAATACTCTGCTGGTCTATGCGAAGTCCAAGAGCTGCCGCCATTACATCCACGTCGTCTTTTGCCGAAAGGCGATGTGCTATCTTATAGTTCGTATTGCGGATAGCATCATCAATAAGCCTTGTCGGTACCTGATCTACAAGCATAAGTCCTTCACCATAACTTCTTATTTCCGACAGCATATTTCCAAATAAATCTGCTACGACTTGTTGCGGATTTCCGACTCCTGTACTGTCAAATGCCGGACGTGTCAACACATTATGAGCTTCTTCTACCACAGTCAGATGGAGCAGTTCGTTCTTCTGTGCCTTTTGACGGTATCCGTCATCATAGTTATAAGCCGAAATTCTATACTCATAAAGAGAAAGCATCAGCAAAGACATAATCAAAGCCTTATCTTTTTGATTGGCGATTTTACTTAAATTAATAACCGTCGGTTCATTGAATAATTTACTAAAAGAAGTGGAACGGAACACGTTGAGTACATCACCGCGTTTCCCTCTTACCAAATATTTAAAACGGGTATCCAAAGCGGCAGCCAGCCCATTGGCCACTTCCGGTGCATATCCACGTCCGTCAAGAATCTTCCGGGCGACAGGAAGCACTTTGTCCAATTTCGGATAATCCGCCTTTTGCTGCATTTCCCCACCGGTAAATTCATTCTTGTAAATTTCGCTCAAGAACGTGAAGAATGCTTCGTCAATGATTACAGGCAGGATATCGCTTGTAGGCAAGGACGCGTTTACCAACGCTGTCAACTGCTCACATCGCGTCAACATATCTATGGGTGCGCCTTCAACTGCTGCAGGCTGAAACGGATTTATTTTCAGAGGACTGAGAGCCCTTCGTCCTTCTTTCACTCCGAAAATCTCCAGATTCCTTACTCCTGGCATATAAATATTAACCGGTTTCTCGGGATGTTCTTTATTCCATTTTACGGCCCAACGGACATATTCGTCTTTTGCCGGTTCGATAATCAGAACAGGAATGTCCCTGCCGAGTACTTCGTTGATAATTGTCTTGCAGGTCGTCGTTTTACCACACCCCGTACTTCCCACGATAAGGCTATGCTTCACCAAAGAATGAATGTCAATGCTATATTCATTACTTTGAACGACTCCGGAATCAATAATCTTTCCCATCGAAAGCATCCCTTTGGCATCGTGAACACCGGGATTATTGGCAAACCTGACAGAAGAACGTACAAAGCGCAAACCGGGAACATCTTTTCTTGGCAAAGATGTTTCCAATGATAGTTCCTCCGTATTCAGCGGCGTACTAAGGTACTGATATGCCTTTCCCAGCATGTGCCATTCCGTATTCAAAGGATCGGGATTGTTCTCTACACTGTCTGGATGTGCTACAGGAATCAGTTCGAAGTTCTTCATAGCCTTGATGGCCTCATGCTGATGCAACAGATGAATTCGAATCGGTTCGATGTAGGTTTCATCTCCCGAATAAACAGAACGCAATATACCGAGTACGGTAGACACATCTTCGTCACGATATCCCATAACGTATGTTCCTACATTCCAAAAACCGAGATTCCGTCCCTTCCGCAACCGTTCACAGTGTATGTCGGTAAGTTTCTCAGCAAATTGGGCAAACTTATTGAGATAGTTTTTTGCAACAGACCGTCCTACCGACACCCCTTTACTTGAGGAATATCCCCGGTTACCCCCCAAGGTAGTTCCCCACAAAGTGGCCGCTGCAAAGGTCGCGCCGGCGCTTGCAACTGTCATGATCGGGCCTCCTAACACACTAGCGGCCGTATTCAGGATTTGGCCTATGCCAAAGTTCATGGAGAAACCGGTACTTTTACTCTCGCTGTCCGTCTTTGTTTCCGAATCGCTCACCTGGGCCGACACTTCCGAATGAACATCGCTGCCCATCTTTTGATATCTACTGATAATCTCCGAAGTTTCCTCGTCGCTCATGGGTTCCGCTACGACTATCAAACTGAAATCGGCCTCTTCGTTCCGTTCCGTACGGATACCGAATGCCAACTGATCAAGCGTCTGGGCGAATTTACTTTGTGTTTCTTTTCTGAAAGACGGGACACCGGTTATGGCTCCACCGACAGAATAGGTATCCAATATTCCCGACAATTCCAACGTTCCTTTTGCACGCTCATCGATATCATCGGCCTCCAAGTTATCTATCGGCTCGGCTTCAATACCTGGC
>CATXZX010000152.1 GCA_958404085.1 uncultured Prevotellaceae bacterium
GGTGCCCCACCCCGTATCATATACCTCGACACCGGGCGAGCTTACCTTTAAGTTTAAGAAAAAAATAACCGTCGGTGTACCGGCTTATGCCGGCGACAGTGTGGCATTGGCCGTCCGCGACTTTGCGGAGTGGATGGAAAAGGGATTCGACCGCCCCGTCCGGGTACGCCGTTCGACCTCTTCGGCCGACGTGGTGCTTACGCTGAAAACGTCGTTGCCTGCCGAGGCCTACGAACTGGACGTTACGGCCAAACGGGTGAACATAGCGGCTTCGCGGCCGGCCGGTTTCTTTTATGCGTTGCAGACGCTGAAGCAACTCATGCCTGTTCCTCATACGGCATGGCCCTCCGTACCCCTTGTCAAGGTGAGCGATGCTCCCCGCTTCGGCTGGCGTGGCTTCATGCTCGACGAAGGACGCCATTTTTACGGGAAAGAGGCCGTGAAGCGTGTACTCGACATCATGGCTACCTATAAGATGAACCGTTTCCATTGGCACTTGACGGAGGACCAAGGCTGGCGTATAGAGATAAAAAAATACCCGCGGCTGACCGAGACGGGGGCCTGGCGGAATACGCGGGTACTTCCGAGGGGTGACGTAAAAGCCGACGGCATCCGTTACGGCGGGTTCTATACGCAGGCGGATATCCGTGAAATAGTGGCTTACGCGCGCGAACGTTTTATCGAGATTGTGCCCGAAATCGATATACCGGGACATTCGCAGGCGGCAGTGGCCTCATATCCCGAACTGTTGGCCTGCGACCCCGAAAAACCGCATACCGTGTGGGAGGGACAGGGCGTGTCGACCGACGTAATCAACGTGGCCAATCCGGCTGCCGTGCGCTTTGCCAAAGATGTGATAGACGAAGTAACGTCTTTGTTCCCGTTCGGTTACCTGCACCTCGGAGGCGATGAGTGTCCTACGGCCAAGTGGAAGGAAAACAAGGCTTGTTGTGACTTGTTGGCTTCGCTCCAATCGGAAAACTTCCGCGACCTGCAACTGAATTTCTATCGCCAGTTGCAGGATTACATGGCTACGTTGCCTGCCGGACGGCAGCGACGGCTGATTTTCTGGAACGAAGTATTGCACGGTAACACCGATATGCTGAAAGACCCTGTTATCATGGCGTGGGTGGGGGCAGACCGTGAGGCGCTGATGGCTGCCGGACGCGGCATGGACGTTATCCTGACACCCCAGATACCTTATTATATTAACCGTAAGCAGTCTAAACTGCCTACCGAGCCGCATACGCAAGGCGCCGGAACCGAAACGGTGGAGGCGGTCTACGGTTACGTGCCGGCCAAGGGCGTTCCGGAAAATCTGCTGTCGCGCTACATGGGCGTGCAGGGGAATTTCTGGACGGAGTGGGTGCTCGATTCTTCAACGGTAGAGTACCTGATGCTGCCGAGGTTGGCGGCTATTGCCGAGGCGGGCTGGACTCCGCAGGAAAACCGGGCTTTCGAGGATTTCAGAAAGCGTATCCTGCAGCACGACAAGCTCTATCGCTATAAAGGATGGAACTACGGCAAGCATCTGTGGGACGATGCAAGATGACAGACATTCCTCAAAAACCGAAAATCCTCCGCTCTGCGATATGGCAAGGCGGAGGATTTTCGGTTTATAAAGGGGACGGTCGATTTTAACGCCGTCCTAATTTCCAATTGTAGAGACGTATGCGCCAATAGTGCAACCAGGCGGCCAACGGGCGGGTCGGAGTTTGGTAACAGGTGGTCTGTATTTCCGAAAAGCTGTCTCTGTATTTGCGTACCATGCGGTTCATGGCGCGCAGAAAGTGGCGGTCGGTATAAAGACCGCTGCCGTCCGTTTCCTTGTGAAAGGCTGCGAGAGGCAACACAAGACTGCGGGTGCCCAATTGCCGGCGCAGGGCGTAACACAAGTCTACGGCGTAGAGGTGCCAGTGGTCGCAGGTTTGTTCGTCGAAGCGTACTTTGTGCCACAAAGCGGCCGGAAGAGCGAAAAAACATTCGTCGAGCGAGGCTACTTCTGTGGGCTGGTGGAGCTGATGGCGCGTGATGTAGGCACGGGAACGGCGGTAGCGCAGATTCGATACGATACGCCGGTCGGACGTGATGCCTGCCAGACCTACTATGGTGTCGGGATATTCGTCCATGTCAGTCTCCAGTTTTTTCAGAAAGCCGGCATCGTCGAAAGCAATGTCCTGGTGGCAGAAAATCAGACGCATCTGTTCATCTTCTGCAGCCTGAAGTCGCTTTTGGAGTGTGCGGTTGTATGCCTCGGCCGCCGAGCGGAACCCTTCGGCCGCGGCGTCGATAAGCACCAGCTCGTAGGGTTTTGTCTGTTTGCGCAGCGACGGAAGCAACATACGTTCCAGCTCCTCGCGGTTGTTACAGCAGCAGAGAATTAAAAACATGCGACGGTTCGGAAAAAGGTGCGTCCGGTTTGCCTCAGGCTCCCAGTTCGTTCAAAAGTTCACCCGTCGCAATCGATTTTTGTTCGCCGGTAATCATATTTTTCAGCGTGGCGCGACCTTCGTTCACCTCGTTTTCGCCAATCAGGACCACGTAGGGAATTCCCAGCGTGTTGGCGTAACTCATTTGCTTCTTCATTTTGGCTGCGTCCGGGTAGATTTCCGAGCGGATGCCGCGTTGGCGGAGTTCCGAAGCCAGTTGCAGGCAATAGGAGGCCTCGCGTTCGCCGAAATTGATGAAGAGGACCTGCGTACCGTCTACGGCCTCGCGCGGATAAAGGTCCAGCTGGTTCAGCACATCGAAGATGCGGTCGGCACCGAAAGAGATGCCGACGCCACTGAGTCCGGGCATGCCGAAAATACCGGTCAGATTGTCGTAACGGCCTCCGCCCGTGGTGGAACCGATTTGGACATCGAGGGCCTTAACCTCGAAGATGCAGCCCGTATAATAGTTGAGTCCGCGGGCAAGAGTCAGGTCGAATTCAACAGCGTTGCGCAAATTCAGTTTCGCGAGTGTCCGGAATACGAATTCGCACTCTTCGATGCCGCGGAGGCCCGTCTCGCTTCCGCTCAGCGTGTCGCGCATGACGGCGAGCTTCTCATCGTTTGTTCCGCTCAGGCTGATAATGGGCTGCAGGCGTGCAATGGCTTCGGACGAGAGGCCTGCCGCTGCCAATTCGGCGTTGACACCGTCGAGACCGATCTTGTCCAGTTTGTCGATAGCTACTGTGATATCGACGATTTTGTCGGCCTCGCCGATGAGTTCGGCTATGCCGGTAAGGATTTTCCGGTTATTGATTTTAATGCAGACGTTGATGCCGAAGCGGCTGAACACGGTATCGACAATTTGCATGAGTTCGACTTCGTTCAGAAGCGAGTCGCTGCCTACTACATCGGCGTCGCACTGGTAAAATTCGCGGTAACGGCCCTTCTGCGGGCGGTCGGCACGCCATACGGGCTGAATCTGATAGCGTTTGAAGGGCATGGCCAGTTCCTCGCGGTGTTGTACGACGTAGCGGGCGAAGGGTACGGTCAAATCGTAGCGCAGTCCTTTTTCGCACAGGCGCGCCGCCAGTTTGTTCGAGGCCCCTGCCGCCAGTTCTTCGGGCGCTATGTTCGACAGAAAATCGCCCGAGTTCAGAATTTTGAAGAGCAGTTTGTCGCCTTCTTCGCCGTATTTGCCCATCAGGGTCGACAGATTTTCCATTGCGGGCGTCTCTATCTGACGGAAACCGTAGAGGGCGTACACTTCGCGTATCGTATTGAATATATAGTTGCGCTTGGCCATCTCGACGGGCGAGAAGTCGCGCGTACCTTTAGGTATACTGGGTTTGTTTGCCATGTTTATGTGAATGAATCGAATTAGCGGATGCAAAAATACGGAATTTCTTCGTGACATCCTTCCGAATGTGCGACGGATTTTAGTCAGAAGTGTTCGCGGCGGAGCGGATAGTTGCCCCGAAGGGCCTCGAAGGTGTCCGGAGCGTTCTTCAGTGCCTCGCTGTCGCGGCGCGGGTCGTAGAGTTGCAGGGCGCGTCTGACAGTGTCGGCCTCGGGAATGAGCGATGCCGGCAGGGCCGGTGGTTCGATGCGGAACGTGGTGTCGATGCCGAAGTGCCGGGCCAGCGCTTCGAGGGCCATGCGGGTGGCATTGGCTTTACCGTCAGCCGAATAACCGGCGATATGGGGCGTACCTATGGCCACGCACTCCAACAGGTTGCGGTCGATGTCCGGTTCGTTTTCCCAAGTGTCGATGACGGCTTGCCGGATGAGTCCCTGTTCCAGCGCATCGGACAACGCCCGGCCGTCCACCACTTCGCCCCGGCTGCTGTTGATGAGCAACGGACGGTGCCGGAGCGAGGCGAAGAAAGCCTTGTCGGCCATGTGGAAGGTAGGCCATTGCCCACCGCGCACCAACGGCGTGTGGAATGTCAGTACGTCGCATTCCTGCGCCAGCGTGTCGAGAGTCCGGAAGCCCGTTTCGCCCGAAGCCTGCCGCGGAGGATCGTTCAGCAGAACCCGGAAACCCAGTTCGCGAGCCACCCGGGCCACGCATGAACCCACGTGGCCTACGCCGATAACCCCCAACGTACCGCCTGCGGGCGGCAGAATGCCCGTTTCGCGCATGACGAGCAGCGAAGAACCGATGTACTGGGCCACCGATGCGGCATTGCAGCCCGGACAGTTCGTCCAGGCTATACCCGCCCGGTCCAGGTAGGCTGTATCCAAGTGGTCGTAGCCGATGGTAGCCGTAGCGATGAAGCGGACGCGGCTACCCGAGAGCAAGGCTTCGTTGCAAAGGGTACGCGTACGTACGATCAAGGCATCTGCCGAGGCCACGGCTTCGCGCGTGATGGCCCTTCCGGGCAGGTAATGGGTCTGTATGCCGAGCTGCTCCAACTGGCCTTCGATAAAGGGAATCTTGTCGTCTATAATTACTCTCATGGCGGGCAAACTTAGTGTTTTCACAGCGAATAATTGGTTGATATGCGAAAAAAACATACCTTTGTCAAATAGATTATATTACTAAAAATTGAAAGATATGAGCTTTACATCTTTATGCCAGCCCGTTTTCGAGAAAGCTATCAGTGATTACCACGTTACCGACTGCGTGGATACGCCGATCAATAACCCTTACGAATGCGGACAGATAGAATACGATTTATACCGGAAGGCCTGGATCGACACCGTGCAATGGCACTTCGAGGACATTATACGCGACCCGAACATCGACCCGGCCGCAGCCCTTGTGCTGAAACGCCGCATCGACAAGAGCAACCAGGACCGTACGGACCTCGTGGAGTGCATCGACAGCTACTTCCTGACGTTGTATGCTGCCGTAAAGGCCGCACCCGATGCAACCATCAATACCGAAAGCCCCGCCTGGGCCATAGACCGTTTGTCCATCCTTGCACTGAAGATTTACCACATGCGCGAGGAATCGGTGCGTGCCGATGCCGACGAGGCTCACCGGAGCCGTTGCGCGGCCAAGCTGGCCGTTCTTCTCGAACAGCAGAAAGACCTGTCGTCGGCCATCGATACGCTGCTCGACGACATTGCGGCCGGCCGCAAATACATGAAGGTATATAAACAGATGAAAATGTATAACGATACAGATACCAACCCCGTACTTTACGGCAAAAAGTAAGCACCTCTTACCGCACAGAAGCCTGAACGGGCCGCACGGACGGAC
>CATXZX010000153.1 GCA_958404085.1 uncultured Prevotellaceae bacterium
CGCTGGCATAAAACTTCAGCGCGTTTCCGCCTGTCGTTGTCTCGGGATTGCCGAACATGACGCCGATTTTCTCGCGCAACTGGTTGATGAATATACACGTCGTATTGGTCTTGCTGATTGTCGACGTGAGTTTTCGCAAGGCCTGGCTCATCAGGCGGGCCTGGAGGCCGACCCGGTTGTCGCCCATGTCTCCCTCTATCTCGGCTTTCGGTGTCAGGGCCGCCACGGAGTCCACGACGATGATGTCGATGGCCGACGAACGAATCAGCTGGTCGGCTATCTCGAGAGCCTGCTCGCCGTTGTCTGGCTGGGATATCAGCAGTTCGTCCACATTGACGCCTAATTTTGCCGCATAGAAACGGTCGAAAGCGTGTTCCGCATCGATGAATGCGGCTATGCCGCCCAGTTTCTGGGCCTCGGCTATGGCGTGGATAGCCAGCGTCGTCTTACCGGAACTTTCCGGTCCGTAGATTTCGATAATTCGTCCGCGCGGGTAACCTCCGACGCCCAACGCAGCATTCAGCGCGATACTTCCGGAAGGAATCACATCGACTCTCTCCACTTCCTGATCGCCCATTTTCATGATAGCTCCTTTGCCAAAATCTTTTTCTATCTTGGCCATTGCAGCCTGCAGGGCTTTCAGTTTCTCACTGACAGCTCCCCCTTCGGTCGATTGTAATTCTTCTTTTTTTGCCATCTGCGTTTCTTTTTTATGCTAAGTCCAACAATTGTTCACCGTGTTCGGCTGTTTTTATTTCTTTCGGGCCGTAAATCTTGCTTACGCATCCGTTCTCGTCGATTACGAACGTCGTACGCACGATGCCCATGTAGGTACGGCCGCACATGCGCTTCTCCTGCCATACGCCGAACGTCGAAACCAGTTCCTTGTCGGCGTCCGAGATGAGCGGAAAGGGCAGACCGTGTTTTTCCTTGAACTTGCGGTGCGATGCGGCGCTGTCTACGCTCACTCCGACTACGGCATAACCGGCGGCAAGGAGCTTTTCGTAGTTGTCGCGTACGCTGCATGCTTCGGCCGTACACCCCGGAGTGGAATCTTTCGGGTAAAAATAAATAATAGCTTTCCGGCCGTTAAAATCGCTTACCCGGATTTCGTTTCCGTTTTCGTCCTTGCCCAGTAAATCGGGCACTTTATCTCCTATTTCCATATTCTTTTTTCAAAAACAGGTTACTCCTTAAAGTTCCAGGTCGCCATCGTGAATTTCGTGCCAAGGCAATCCCTGCTTGTTCAGTTCCTCCATGAAGGGATCCGGGTCGAACTCCTCCACATTCCATACGCCCGGCCGTTTCCAGAGTCCGAGCATGAACATGCGGGCACCGATGCAGGCCGGAACACCTGTCGTGTAGCTCACGCCCTGCATGCCTGTTTCTTCATAAGCGGCACGGTGCGAACAGTTGTTATATACGTAATAGGTCTTTTCTTTTCCGTCTTTCAGGCCACGGATGCGACAACCGATGCTGGTTTCGCCCTCGTAGTTTTCGCCCAGGTCTTGGGGATTGGGCAGGACGGCTTTCAGGAACTGGAGCGGAACAATCTCCATGCCGTTGTAGTTGATGGGTTTGATGCTGGCCATGCCGATGTTCTGGATAACGCGCAGGTGGGTCAGGTATTCCTGGCCGAAGGTCATCCAGAAACGGGCCCGTTTGATTGTCGGGTAGTTCTTTACCAGGCTTTCCAGCTCTTCGTGGTGCAGCAGGTAGCTCTCGCGCGGGCCTACGTTGGGATAATTCAGCGTTTTATGGATTTCCAACGGTTCGGTCTCTATCCATTTTCCATCTTCCCAGTACAGCCCTTTCTGGGTAATCTCGCGGATGTTGATTTCGGGGTTGAAGTTTGTGGCAAAAGCCTTGTGGTGGTCGCCGGCATTACA
This sequence comes from uncultured Prevotellaceae bacterium, assembly GCA_958404085.1. Classification (GTDB taxonomy): domain Bacteria; phylum Bacteroidota; class Bacteroidia; order Bacteroidales; family Bacteroidaceae; genus Alloprevotella. Next base: position 1,890 of record CATXZX010000153.1, read on the forward strand.
GTCTACAATATCCAGATACTGTATTTCGTCAAAGTGATGTTTGGCTGCGTAGGCCGTATAGATGCTTGTCACGCCCGGGTCGAAGCCGCATCCCAGTATGGCGGTCAGTCCGGCCTGTTCGAAGCGCTCTTTGTATGCCCACTGCCAGCTGTACTCGAAGTGAGCTTCGTCGATAGGTTCGTAATTGGCGGTGTCCAGATAGTTCACTCCGCACTTCAGACATGCGTCCATGATGGTCAGGTCCTGGTAGGGCAGCGCCAGGTTCATCACTAAGTCCGGACGGAATTGCTCGAAGAGGTCCACCAGCTGGTCTACGCTGTCGGCATCGACCTGAGCGGTCTTTATGGCCGGATTGCCGATGGCCTTTACAATGGCGTCGCACTTGCTCTTTGTGCGGCTTGCTATCATGATTTCGCTGAATACATCGGAATTCTGAGCCACTTTATGTGCTGCAACGGTAGCAACACCACCGGCTCCAATGATTAAGACTTTTCCCATATTCTGTCAATTTGTTTTTGTATAAATGTTTGTTGCAAAGATAGAGATAAAAAATGAGAAAATGGCGCGAAGCGGCATAATTAGTCGTTCTTTCGAGGCTATATAATTGGAATTAGGTGGCCCGGATTTCAAAAAAGAAGGCCCGGACGCGTTACAGTCTGCGTCCGGACCTGACGGTTCTGCTGTCGGCGGCCGTTTTAATCGGTTGCCGGCTGTTCTTTTAGGGGGTTCCATCCTTGGGCCTTCAGCTCGAACTCGTTGCCGTCCCTTGTTATCAGTGCACATCCGAGTTCCGGCCTGGTAATGTGGCCTATCAGTTTCACATCGTCCAGTTGTTGTATCTTTTCGTGGTCTGTAAGCGGAATGGTGAACAGCAGTTCGTAGTCTTCGCCTCCGTTGAGGGCGCAGGTCGTGACGTTCATGTTGAATTCTTCTGCTGCTACGGCCGTCTGGTAGTCTACGGGTATCCGGTCTTCGAAGATACGGCATCCCGTATGGCTTTGCTTGCAGATGTGCATAAGTTCGGAGGAAAGGCCGTCCGAGATGTCCATCATAGCCGTCGGACGGATGCCGGCTGCGCGGAGACAGTGGATAATGTCGCGCCGGGCTTCGGGCTTGAGCTGGCGTTCGAGCAGGTATTCCCGTCCGCTGAAGTCGGGTTCGAAAGGCACGGCCGGATTGTTTTTCCCCTGCTGCTCTTTGCGTTGTTGCTCGAAGATGGCTTTTTCTCTTTCCAGCAGTTGCAGGCCCATGTAGGCGGCTCCCAGGTTGCCGCTCACGCATACGAGGTCGGTGTCTTTGGCCCCGTTTCTGTAAACAATCTGTTCCTTGTCGGCTTCTCCGATACAGGTGATGCTTAGGGCCAGTCCGGTGAGCGACGATGTGGTGTCGCCTCCTACGATGTCTACTTCGTGGGCATCGCAGGCTAAGCGTATGCCCTCGTACAGGGCCTCCATGTCTTCTACCGAGAAACGTTTTCCGAGCGCAATGTTTACGATGAGTTGCCGCGGTGTGCCGTTCATGGCGTAAACGTCCGACAGGTTGACCATGGCGGCCTTGTAGCCCAAATGCTTGAGCGGCATGTAGGTGAGGTCGAAATGGATTCCTTCCATCAGCATGTCGCTGGTGACGAGGATTTGTTTGTCCGGATAGCTCAGGACGGCACAGTCATCGCCGATTCCGTAACATGAACTTTCATTCCGCAGGCTGATGTTTTCTGTCAGGTGGCGGATAAGTCCGAACTCACCTAAGGTTGATATATCTGTTCGTTGCATGAATTTAAATGTATTACGCGTTGTTTATCAATTCTCTGAACAGTTCGGCGATAGACGGTTGGATGGCGTCGGCGGCGCGCTGCACTTCTTCGTGTGTGATCTGCTGTATTTTTCCTTCAACGCCTAAGTCCGTGATGACGCTGATGCCGAAACATCTTATTCCGCAGTGGCGGGCAACGATTACCTCGGGTACGGTACTCATGCCTACGGCATCGGCGCCTAAGGTGCGGAACATTCTGTATTCGGCCGGTGTTTCATACGTGGGGCCTTGGGTACCGAGGTAGATGCCGTATTGGAGGGGTATGCCCTTCTCGCGTGCGATCTTTTTTGCCTGTTCGATGAGTCCTCGGTCGTAGGCCTCGCTCATGTCCGGAAAGCGGGGGCCTGTCGGGAAATTCTTGCCGCGCAGCGGATGTTCGGGCATCATGTTGATGTGGTCGGTGATGACCATCAGGTCGCCTATGTGGAAGTTGGGATTGGTTCCGCCGGATGCGTTGCTGACAAAGAGCGTGCGGACGCCCAATGCGTAAAGAACACGTATCGGATAAGTCACTTCTTGCATGGAGTATCCCTCGTAGTAATGGAAACGGCCTTCGAGTGCCAAGATAGGTTTGTTGCCGAGTTTGCCGAGTAGGAGCCTGCCTTTGTGTCCCTCGACCGTAGAGAGCGGAAAATGGGGGATGTCCGAGTAATTCCAGGATTGGGTTATGTCTATTTCAGAAGCTAATTTTCCCAGTCCTGTGCCCAGTATGATGGCTGTTTCGGGACAGTTTTCTATTTTTTGCGTGAGCCAGGATGCTGTTTCTTGAATTTTTGTAAACATAAGAACTGATTTTATCGTTGAATCTTTTTTCGTCTCCTTGCAGGAAGGCCACTTCTATCGGAAGGATGTACAGGTGGTCGCGCACGCCTTCGTTCAGTCCGTCCATGTTTACCAAGCGTGTCGCGTCTTTTTCGGTCGTGATGACGAGAGCGTCGCTGTTTTGCAGGCCGGCGTAGCTTTGGTTGATTTGTGCAATGTCTTTCTGAGTGAAGGCATGGTGGTCGCCGAATGTCAGGGAGGTGATGTGAGGCGTATACTGTTTGAGGCAGCGGATTATTTCTTCAGGAAAAGCGATTCCCGTAAGCAGCAGAATCTTGTCCGATGTGGCGATGGTGGTAATCGGAAGGGATTTGTGATTGAATAGGCCGTATAGGGATTTGTACTGGAATGTGCTGAAAAACAGAGATTGATAGGGGTAGAGTGACAAGGTGTTGCGCAGAATGCGGAATTCGACGGGTTTTATGTTTGTCGGACACTTCGTGACAATGATGATGTTGGCCCGTGTTTTTCCTTTGGCCGGTTCGCGCAGTCTGCCGGCAGGCAGGAGCCGGTCGTTGGTTATCATCCGGTGGTAATTGACAAGCAGGATGTTGATGCCGGGAGTGACTTTGCGGTGCTGGTATGCGTCGTCCAATAGAATGACATCGACAGGTGGTTCTACTTCGGGGCTTGTCAGCTGCCTGATTCCGTTGCAGCGATTCTTGTCTACGGCTAAATGTATCGCAGGAAATTTCTTTTTTATCTGATAAGGCTCGTCGCCTATTTCCTCAACGGTGGACGTGGGCGCTGCCAGCACATATCCTTTGCTTTTACGCTTGTAGCCGCGGCTCAGCACGCCCACGGTATATTCTTTCGAGAGCAACCGGATGAGATATTCCGTATGCGGGGTTTTGCCTGTGCCGCCTACGGTCAGGTTTCCAATCGAGATGACCGGAGTGTCGAATTGTTCGGATTTTAGGATATGGCGGTCGTAAAGCCAATTTCGGATACCTACGACGATTCCGAAGAGCCATGCGAATGGGAGCAGCCAGTAATTGATGGGATTCTTACCTTGTTGCATGTCTGTATTAATGTATGTTGGGAAGGTAGGGGATGCGAGCTTGTATGAAATCCTGCCGGGTGGAAGAT
>CATXZX010000154.1 GCA_958404085.1 uncultured Prevotellaceae bacterium
ATGACGCCTTTCGAACACCTGATTCCCGCGGGCGAACAGATTCCTTATTTCATCTATCTGGAAGTCGACCCCTCGCGCATCGACGTGAACATCCATCCTACCAAGACTGAAATAAAGTTCGAGGACGAACAGGCCATTTGGCAAATCCTTTCGGCAGCCGTCCGCGAGTCGCTGGGCCGGTACAATGCCGTTCCTTCCATCGACTTCGATGTGGACGGGCGTCCGGACATTCCTCCCTTCCAGGGCGATGCCCCGGTCGAACTGCCCACCGTAGAGTTCGACCGGAACTATAATCCGTTCGACAACGAGCAGGACACCACGCCGGCTGTCCCTCCCGTTTATTCGTACGACCGGCCGGCGGCACGCCGGAAGAGTCCGACCGGAGAACAATGGGAGGACCTGATGCAGTTTGCCGTAGACGCAAAGAACGAACCGGCCGATGTGCAGGCCGAGACACCGTCCGACCCCGCCCCCGTAGCCGATGAGGACGAGTTTGCAAAGTGGAATGCAGGAAGCCTGACGTACTACCAGTATAAAGGGCAGTACATCATGACTTCCGTCAAGTCCGGCCTCCTGGTAATCGACCAGCGCCGCGCCCACATCCGCATCTTGTACGACCGTTACATGAAGCAACTGAAGAACCGCGACGGCGTGTCGCAGGGCGTGCTGTTTCCCGAACTGGTACAACTATCACCCTCGCAGGCAGTCAAAATGGAGAGCCTGCTCGACGACCTGGGTGTAATGGGTTTCGACATATCCGACCTGGGGGGCGGCAGCTACGCCGTCAACGGAATACCGGCCGGCACCGAGGGGGTCAACCCCTCTGCTTTGTTGCACAGCATGCTCGACGAGGCCCTTATGCAGTCCGGACAGATAGACAAGGACGAGATCAACCACCTGCTTGCACTTTCGTTGGCACGCAAGGCGGCCATAACGGCCGGTGTCGTACTGAGCGTGGCCGAGATGGAACACATGGTCGATTCGCTTTTTGCGACATCCACTCCCAACTACACGCCCGACGGCAAACTGATACTCTCCGTCATTCAGCAGGAAAAGATAGAACAACTGTTCAAGTAGGCCGCTTTTTTCAAAAAGCAGGGAGCTATTTTAAAATAACACGCTGATTTTTTTTAGCGGGTAGGCCCGTGTAGGATATTTTTACTACATTTGCATGGATTTTGAATCGACAGAATTATCATTATATAGATTGAAAATGGAAAACATTGATTGGGCGAACTTATCGTTCGGCTACATTCCGACGGATTACAACGTGCGATGCTGCTATCGCAACGGTGCTTGGGGAGAAATCGAGGTATCTTCTTCCGAAACCATCAACCTGCACATGGCTGCCACCTGCCTGCACTACGGCCAGGAAGCCTTCGAGGGACTGAAAGCCTTCCGCTGCAAGGACGGTAAAATCCGGATTTTCAGAATGGACGAGAATGCGGCCAGGTTGCAAAGCACCTGCCGGGGCATCCTGATGCCCGAACTGCCGACCGAGCGTTTCGAGGAAATGGTTAAGAAAGTAGTCCGGATGAACGAGCGCTTCATTCCGCCCTACGGAAGTGGCGCCTCGCTGTACATACGTCCGCTGCTGATAGGTACCGGCGCACAGGTGGGTGTGCATCCCGCCGACGAATACATGTTTCTGATATTCGTAACTCCGGTCGGTCCTTACTTCAAGGGTGGTTTTGCATGTACGAATTATGTGATTATCCGCGAGTTCGACCGTGCGGCTCCGCACGGAACAGGTATCTATAAGGTAGGCGGCAACTATGCGGCCAGCCTGCGTGCCAACAAAATGGCCCACGATGCCGGATATTCCTGCGAGTTCTACCTCGATGCCAAAGAGAAGAAATACATCGACGAATGCGGCGCCGCCAATTTCTTCGGTATCAAGGATAATACGTACGTCACACCGAAGTCTACCTCCATCCTGCCTTCCATCACCAACAAGAGCCTGCAGCAGCTGGCCCTCGACCTGGGCATGAAGGTGGAATGCCGGCAGATTCCCGAAGAGGAACTCGAGACATTCGAGGAGGCCGGTGCATGCGGTACGGCGGCGGTTATCAGTCCGATTGCTTCTATCGACGACCTGGAGAACAACAAAAAATACCAGATCAGCAAAGACGGCACCCCCGGACCTGTCTGCACGAAACTTTACAACAGTCTGAGGGCTATCCAGCTGGGCGAGGCACCCGACGTACACGGCTGGGTGACGGTTCTCGACTGATTGTCGGACGAAATAACGTAAAACGGTAGGAAGCGGAATGTACCCGTCGGGGCGCATTTCCGCTTCCGATGGTTTTCGCGATGCTCCTTTCTGTTAAAAAAACAGGACAAAGGTCTGTTTTTCGTTGGAAAAGCATTACTTTTGTAGCTGAAACTTAATTAAGTATATTATGTTTGGAAAAGAAACGTATATAGAACGTCGTCAGGCCCTGAAGCGCTTGGTGGGCGACGGCGTTATCCTGCTGATGGGCAATAACGACTCGCCGGTGAATTATCCGGCCAATGCCTACAAATTCAGGCAAGACAGTTCATTCTTGTACTTCTTCGGGCAGAAGCGCGACGGCCTTGTCGGCGTAATCGACGTAGACAACGATAAAGAGTACCTGGTAGGCGACGAAATCGACATCGACGACATCGTGTGGTACGGCTCCGTAGACAGCGTGGCCGACATGGCAGCCCGCGTAGGTGTGGCCGCCGCGTGTCCTATGGCCGGTCTGAAGGACCTGGTACACGGTCGCAAGGTCCATTTCCTGCCTCCTTACCGTTACGATATACAGATTCAGTTGATGGACCTCCTCGGCATCCATCCCTCGGCACAGCGCGAGGCTGCTTCGCTGCCGCTCATCCGGGCGGTCGTGGCGTTGCGTTCGGTCAAGTCGGCTGAGGAAATCGAGGAATTGGAGCGTGCCAGCGCCATCGGTTACCGGATGCACACGACGGCCATGAAGTTGTGTCGTCCCGGCGTGACGGAACAATACATCGGCGGTACGATCGAAGGCATTGCGTCGGCATATGGCTGCATGGTCTCGTTCCCGAGTATCGTGTCGATGCACGGCGAGATTCTGCACGGTTACCCCAGCCCGCGTGCGTTGGAGGCCGGCCGGTTGCTGTTGTGCGATGCCGGTGCCGAGACCAACGATAACTATTGTTCCGACCATACCCGTACGACCCCCGTCAACGGACGTTTCGATGCACGCCAGCGCGATATATACCAGATTGTGGTAGATTGTCACGATTTGGCCCTGAGCGTGGCCAAACCCGGGGTGAAATGGTGGGACGTACACATGGATGTGTGTCGCCTGATGACGGTTCGTATGAAAGAACTCGGCCTGATGAAGGGCGATGTCGAGGAAGCGGTCCGTTCCGGTGCCCATGCGCTGTTTATGCCCCACGGTCTGGGCCACATGATGGGCATGGATGTACACGACATGGAGAACCTGGGGCAGACCAATGTGGGGTATGACGACGAGGTGCGCCCGTCCGACCAGTTCGGTTTGGCCAGTCTGCGTTTTGCGCGCCGCCTGCAGGAAGGATATGTGGTCACGGATGAGCCGGGCATCTATTTCATTCCCGATTTGATCGACATGTGGCGTGAAAAAGGTATCAATGCGCAGTTCCTCGACTTCGACAAAATTGATACTTACAAGGACTTCGGCGGTGTCCGTATCGAGGACGACGTACTTATCACCAAGGACGGTTGCCGTTTCTTGGGCAAAGAACGTATTCCGTATCGGATAGCCGATGTCGAGGCCTATTTGGAAGCGAATAACTAATTGTAAAATATAAAAACAACAACAGGAATGATGAAAAAACAGATTTTGGCAGTTGCTATGTGCCTCTTTTGTGCCGGTGGAGCTGTTGCCGAAAAGAAAGATTCTACGAAATTTACAACTATCAAGGAGAATCCGATTACTTCGATTAAGAACCAGAGCCGTTCGGGTACGTGCTGGTGTTTTTCCAGCCTTGCATTTCTTGAATCCGAGCTGTTGCGTATGGGAAAGGGCGAGTTTGACCTGTGCGAGTCGTTCGTAGTTTACAAAACCATGGTCGATCGCGCTGTTGCAGCCGTCCGGACGCATGGCGACGTCTCGTTCTCGCAGGGCGGAAGTTTCTACGATGTGCTTTACACCCTGAAAAATCACGGTATGTTGCCGCAGGACGCCATGGCCGCACCCGGCAGTATGTACGGCGACACACTTTTTAATCACAACGAGTTGGACAAAGTGGCCAGCGCTTATGTCGGCGCCATCGCAAGGGGCGGCCTGAAAAAACTTTCGCCTATCTGGAAAACAGGTTTTGAGCGTATCTATGACACATACATGGGTACGATTCCCGAAAAGTTCACTTATAAAGGAAAAGAGTACACTCCGAAATCGTTTGCCGAGAGCCTCGGTCTGAACGCCGACGATTATGTTTCGCTCACCTCCTATACCCATCATCCGTTCTATGAGCCATTTGTTCTCGTGATTCAGGATAACTGGCGCTGGGCGCAGAGCTACAACCTGCCGCTGGATGAGTTTATGGAAGTGATGGACTATGCCGTACGCAACGGATATACCATCGCGTGGGGTTCGGACGTAAGCGAGAAAGGTTTTGGCCGCGACGGTGTTGCCGTAGTGCCCGCCGATGGAAAAGACCATGACATGACGGGTTCGGATGCGGCCCGCTGGACCGGTTCGGACAAAGTAAACGGTCCGAAGCCGACCCAGGGTTCGAAAAAGGAGAAAACCATTACGCAGGAAATGCGTCAGATTGCCTACGACAATTGGGAAACGACCGACGACCATGGCATGCAGATTTACGGACTGGCCAAGGATCAGGATGGCAACGAGTACTTTATGGTGAAAAACTCATGGGGCGATTACAACGAGTACCACGGTATTTTCTATGCGTCGAAACCTTTTGTCGCTTACAAGACTATGAATATCGTTCTCCACAAAGATGCACTTCCCAAAGCCATTCGTAAAAAATTGGGCTTGAAGTAAAAAACTGAAATCATACGCACCCGCTGTTTGACACCGGGGCGACGAGAATCCGGCGCGGCCTCCTTTTCTGACGGGAGGCCGCGCTTTTCTGTATGCCCGCGTCGTGCTTTGCCGGCTGTAAGGGTAAAAAACGGAACAAAGCCCGCTGAGTTTGTTACAAAAAGGGCCGGTATTGTCTTTTGCCGTTTACGTTTTGAATATTATGTGCTACTTTTGTGTCGGATATCGATAAATTTTGTTGTTATGAGGAAGATAAATTGCATGATGGGCCTGTTCGTTGCCTTGTTGTGTGCCTGTTCCGGAAATCGGGTGGGGCAGACAGATTCCGAAGTACCCGATTCTTTATATTTGCTGGTAGGCAGTTATGCCAGTCCCGATAGTCAGGGCATAAAGGTGTACCGCTTTTCGACAGAGAGTGGCGAGTTGCAGTACGTCAGTGGCCTGCGGGGCATTTCGAACCCATCCTATTTGGCCGTATCGCGCAACGGTTCCCGTATCTATGCCGTCGGCGAAGACGAAGACACGACCGCTACGGCCAATTTCCTGTCCTTCGATTCGGAAAAGGGAAGCCTCGCTGTCGAAAACAGTCAGCCGGCCTTGGGCG
>CATXZX010000155.1 GCA_958404085.1 uncultured Prevotellaceae bacterium
GAGCACCTGCTTTGCAAGCAGGGGGTCAACGGTTCGAATCCGTTATTCTCCACTCCCGCGTCGGCATCCGTGAAAGGATGCTGTTCGTGAAACGATCTATGACATATTGGACAGAAACGAAAACGTAGAATAGAAAAGCAAACACAATAAAGTACAGCTGAAAGTATACCCCTTCGTGTGTGTCGTGTATGCAGGAGCCAGTCATGCGAGTGACAGGATGCTGTAGGCATGGCAGATATGAAAGCGAGAAGAAAGTATGAAAGGGCGTACGGTGGATGCCTAGGCTCTTACAGGCGATGAAGGACGTGATAAGCTGCGAAAAGCTGCGGTGAGGAGCAAATATCCTGTGACCCGCGGATCTCCGAATGGGACAACCCGGTATTCTGAAGGAATACCATCATGCAAGTCATGAGGCAAACGCAGGGAACTGAAACATCTTAGTACCTGCAGGAAGAGAAAATAAGAATGATTCCCCCAGTAGTGGCGAGCGAACGGGGAACAGCCCAAACCGTCCGTGTTTCGGCACGGGCGGGGTTGTAGGACTGCGTCATCGGTGAAGACAGGTGAGCGGAACATGCTGGAAAGTATGGCCATAGCGGGTGAAAGCCCCTTACGCGAAGTCTGTTGGACCGTAGCAGTATCCTGAGTAGCGCGGGACACGTGGAATCCTGTGTGAATCCGCCGGGCCCATCCGGCAAGGCTAAATACTCGTAAGAGACCGATAGTGAACCAGTACCGTGAGGGAAAGGTGAAAAGCACCTCGCATAGAGGAGTGAAAAAGTCCCTGAACCCGTACGCCTACAAGCGGTCGGAGCTGCTTTATGCAGTGACGGCGTGCCTTTTGCATAATGAACCTACGAGTTACGGTGTATGGCAAGGTTAAGTGTGATGACACACGCAGCCGAAGCGAAAGCGAGTCTGAAAAGGGCGTCGAGTCATATGCTGTAGACGCGAAACCAAGTGATCTACCTTTTTACGAAAAGCATCAACCGCCTGACGACCGAAAACCAACGTTCCGGCCATTCCCTGTATGCGCGCTTCGGCTTTTATCCGGATTTCCGCCTGTTGAGCAAATTCCGCCTGTGGACGTTTTTCGATTACAGCTATTCCAACACGGCAAGCGAGGAGTTCGAACACTACAACCTCGATTTTCCGGCCCAGGCCGGTGCCGCTCCCGTGTTCCGGAACAACTATATGGACCGCGGCAACGAGTGGCACGACCTGTCGGGACAGCTGCGCAGGTCAATCAATCTGGTGGATAACGCAAGAGTCGGGGGCAGCCTGATGCCTATGTACCGGTATCAGGCGACGTGGGGCCACAGCCACGGCAAGCGCTACCTGTTGCATCAGCTCGAGGGCTGGGGCGAGGAGTCCGGACTCGGCTCGCTTCCCTCTATGGCCGAACTGCTTTCCGTGATGGACAATGCCAACAGCTCGTGGCAGCGGGAGTTCAACCAAAAACATACGACCGGGGCATACATCAGCTTTACCGACCGCAAGGACAAGAACTTCTATATCGGCCTCGATGTCTTCTTGAACGGTTACGTCCGGCGTCTCGATTATTACCGCAAGGCCTTTTCGACCCGCGTGGACCGGCATTGGTGGTTTGTGGAACCGAGGCTGAACGTGAAGTACAAGGAACATGGCCGCAACTACGAGCTGGTGTACAACGGCAATGCCTTCATCTATTCGCTCGTGAATATGATACCGTTGAACGATACCAGCGACCCGCTGAATATCTTTACCGGAAATCCGGACCTGTCGGCGGGCTACCAGCACCACGTCTCCTTCAACGTCCGCAGCGACCTGACCGGCGGTCGTTCGTACAACGCCGGCCTGTCGTACTCCGTGACCACCAACAGCCTGGCCATGGGCTATGTCTACGATCGCACTACCGGTATCAAGAACATCCGTCCGCAGAACGTAGACGGCAACTGGAACACCCGCTTTCACGGAGGCTATAACTGTCCGCTCGACAGGCCCCGCCGTCTGACGCTGGGTTCGTCGGCTTCCGCCTCCTACTACAACAGCGTAGACATGATCGGTGTGGCGGGTAGCGACGGGGCCCGTACCGTGACGGCGCGGAGTACGGTGGGGACGCTTTACGCCAACGCCATGCTGCGGCTGGACTACCGCTTTCTGGACAAGAACAATGTAGGGATAAAAGGAAACCTGCATTACATGCACTCCGGCAGCGAGCGCGAGGATTTCGTGCCGGTCAATGCGTACGACTTCGATTACAGTGTGGTGGCGAACGTAGAACTGCCCGGCAACTTCCGGTTGTCTACGGACCTTACCATGTACAGCCGCCGCGGCTATTCGGACAAGGGCATGAATACCGACGACCTGATTTGGAACGCAAGGCTTACCAAACGCTTCCTGAAAGGCCGCCTGCTCGTCATGGCCGACGGATTCGACCTGTTGGGGAACCTGAGCAACATCCGGCGTACCATCAATGCACAGGCCCGTACCGAAACGTACTACAACATCATATCGAATTACGCGATGCTGCACGTACAATATAACTTCAGCAAGTTCAAAAAATAAGCGGATCCGTCCGCCGCGTCGTGGAGGCTGCGGTATGCGCGGGTCCGGGGCCGTTAGTACGCCTTCCGGGCCCGCTTTTTTGAAATACGAGCCACCTGATTCAAAAAAGCGGGTCCGCGTGTGGACTCGGCCGGTGGGCGGCCGAGGTTTATTCTCCCGTCCGGAAGGCTGTTGCGGACACTCCGTGCGACAAGCGGCCTTCTGCGGCCCGCAAACTCCGTGCAGATGTTCCTTTTGTGCATTTTGTTAAGAATTTTCGGGTTAATCTTTGTTAATTTATCGGGGGGGTAAAAATTCACTACCTTTGTATGATAAGAACTTTCCCTTTGAACAAGTGCAGGTTCGGGGAAAGCGAGAGTTGTACAATTGTTTAATTTAAAGTTAAGTATTATGCACAAAATCTATTCATTTATTCAGAAAGCGGCAAAGGTGACGTTTGCATTCGGCTTTTGCGTGATGTCGGCTTTTGCCCTTGCTTCGTGCGGCGACGACGACGATGACAACAATCCTCCCGGAGGCAATGGCGGGAACGACAGCGAAAATACCGGTGGAAACACCGGAGGAGGCTCCGAAGTGGTAGCCCCAAGCGGGTTGCGCCCGGTCAGCATCGGCCAATACGTCTTTTCGTACGACAGTAAGAACCGTTGTACTGAAATCAGCGGTATCTATTATGACGGCTCTGGTGCTACGGTTAAGATTGATTATGCTAAGGGGCGTTTTTCTTATGGCGGATCATACACATATGGCGAAAAGTCTTATGAGAACTATTCGGAAACAGGACCCTGCACTTTTACTAAAGAGGGCTACATAGCTTCGATGAAACTGACTGTGAAGGAAGAGACGTACGACGAATACGATGACGATTACAGCTCGGTGAACAGAGAAGATTCCTATACTTTCGGCTATGATAAAGAGGGACACTTGAATTCCGTTACCGTCACATCGAAAGGAAATATTGTGGAATATGGAAACAAATTCAATGTTTCCGGAACGACAAAGATTGTTTTGACATGGAATGACGGAAATCTGATGAAATCCGAAGGATTGTTCGAAGGGTCATGGGGTGGCGAAAAAGTTCGGGAAAAGATTACTGATACATATCGTTATGGCGATCAGGCTAACCGTTTTGGCCAACCTACCTATGCAATGAGCCGTCCGTTTGAAGCGTGGTGTTCTTATTCCGAACAATTGGTCCTCGCCGGCCTTTTGGGTAAGGGAACGGCCATGCTTCCGGATTATTTGACCATTTTAGATTCAGAAGACGAAGAAGAATTTGGACAAGATTGTCAGTACGACCTTAATCAGGACGGAAGTATACGGAATGAATACCATAGCGGACAGTCATTTTATTATGTCTATCCGGGTGAGAATGGAAAAACTCTCTCGGGACGTACGGTTTATTCCGAGAGAGTAAAGAAAGCACCGCGTTCTTTCTTCTCGAAACACCGCTTCGGCGTAAGATAAGCCGCTCTGATTGATAAAACAGGCGGGAGGCAGACGTCGCATACACGGACGTTTGCCTCTCGCCTACTGTTTGTTACGGAATCAGGGCCGGTCGCTCATCTCGAAACGGATACAGCCTCCTTTCAATACGGCTTCCTGGGGGATGCGGAAGCCCGTTACGGGGTGTCCGTTCAGCATGACGGAGCGTACGTATTTGTTGTTTTTGGATGCTCCCGGCGCCTCGATGACGAACGTGTTGCCGCGGTTGTAGCGTCCGCCTAAGTGGAGGGTAATCTTCGGATAACGCGGAGTGGCCAGTTCGTAGCACGGATTTTCCGAACAGCCCCCGTCCATCTGAAACAATCCGAGGGCGCTCATGACGAACCAGCTACTCATCTGTCCCAGGTCCTCGTCGCCGGGATAGGCGTCGTAGGGAGTCGTGCCGTAGTACTGTTCCTGTATGGCGCGTACCCATTTCTGCGTCAGCGACGGTGCGCCCGCCCAGTTGAACAGGTAGGCCACTTCCATGGATGTCTCGTTGCCGTGGTTGATGGGGTAGGCCGAGAAGTTGTCGCCGGCCGCATTGAAGTTGGCGTGCGAGGATTGTTCCATGGCCCGGTTGAGCCGTTCGACGAAACGTTTGCGCCCGACTTCGCGCACGAGCTTTTCGGGATTGTGGGGGACGAACCAGGAGTAATTGAAGGCGTTGCCCTCAGTGAAACCGGGGGTGTGGTAGGGGTCGAAGGGTTCGACCCATTTCCCCTCCGTGTCCTTGGGACGGATAAAACCGCTTTGCGGGTCGAACAGGTTGTGCCAGTTGTCGGAACGCCGGTCGAAGAACTTGAAATCTTCTTCGTGTCCCAGGATTTTAGCCATTTGTCCCAGGCACCAGTCGTCGTAGGCATATTCCATCGTGTTGGACACCGTGCCCTTGCCGGCCGGGATGTAGTCATATTCCATGTAGGGAACCAGATGTTCCACGCCGACGGTTCCTCCGCCGGGATGTCGTTTTGGAGCGGTGGTCAGCATCTTTTTCAGGCCCTCGTAGGCCGTGGCCAGGTCGAAGTCGCGGATGCCGCTTCGCCATGCACCCAGTATCTGCGAAACGGGATGCATGGCCACCATGACGCCCGTATGTTCGATGCCGGCCGGGTCGGTGTTGAAATAGCCGCTGTTCCGGTAAAGTTCGATGGCCGAGCGGGCCCAGCGCGAAGATATTTCGGGGGCAATCAGGTTGAACAACTGCTGGTTGTTCCAGAACGTATTCCAGTATTCGCCGCTGACGATGCAGTCGCCGGGCTTGCTGAGGCGCTGTATGTGTTCTTCTTCGTCCGTGTAGCGGCCGTCCGCGTCGCTCCAGATTGCCTTTGCCGCCAGTGCGCGGTACATATTGGTGTAGAATTTCCGCTTCTGCAAGTAGTCATCGGTCTCTATCTCGATTCGTCCCAGGTAGTCATCCCATACCTGCCGGGCGTTGTTCACGACTTTTTCGAAATTCCATCCGAAGGGAACTGTCAGTTCCTGGCGTAAGTTATTTCTGGCTCCTTCCATGTCTACCAGCGACACACCCGAACGAACCAGAATCTGTTCGTCCTTCTTGGTCGTATAG
>CATXZX010000156.1 GCA_958404085.1 uncultured Prevotellaceae bacterium
CGCCTGTCTCTTCTTCTTTGCTCGTGGCCTCAAGGGCCAGTTTGCGTGCGGCTCTGGCCGTGGCCAGCGAACTGATGATGCACGAGAACAGGATTAACAGGACAACGGCGTTCAGCACTTCATCGTTCATCAGGTGTACGCCGGGGGCTATTTCCAGCCGGGTCCCCACCATGACCATAGCCAAGGCTCCGGCTGCGTGGGCCTCGGTCAGTCCGAACATCAGGAGACCGGTGTTGCGGTCGAGTCTGAAACAAAGGCGGGCCATCCAGGCCGAAATCCATTTGGTCAGTGTGGCCACTGCGACAATGAGGATTACGACAAGGAGTTCGTGGCGGCTTTCGAACAGCAGACTGACGTTGATGAGCATGCCTACGCCAATCAGGAAATAAGGGATGAAAAGGGCGTTTCCTACAAAGTCGATACGGTTCATGAGCGGCGATGACTGCGGAATGAAGCGGTTTAGCACCAGACCGGCCAGGAAGGCGCCGAATATGCCTTCCAGTCCGCACAATTCGCTGGTGGCAGCACTCAGGAAGACGAGAGACAGAACGAAAATGTACTGAAGTACGTTGTCGGCGAACTTACGGAAGAACAATCGGATGAGGGGTGGGTATCCGAAGAAGAGTATCAGGCAGAACAACAGGCTCTTGATGCTTAGCAATGTCCAGAAAAGCGGGCCCCCGTTGCCGCTGTATGCGCCCGATATGCCGGCCAGGACCAACAGGGCCGTGATGAGGGCAACCATGGTGGCACCGACGGATAACGTGACGCCGATGTGGCGCGAAAGACCGTAGCGACTGACGATAGGGTAGGCCACCAGCGTGTGGGAAGAAAGGATGGCGGCCAGGAGCAGCGAGGCGGTAATGCTGTAATGGAGGACAAAATAGGCAAGCAGCCAGCCTCCGATGAAGGGAATGGCAAAGGTGAGGAAACCGAAGCTCAGGCTTCGGAACAAATTGCGCTTCAGACCGCCGAGGTCCATGCCCAGCCCGGCTGTAAACATGATGTAGTAGAGGCCCACTTTGCCGAAAAGTTCAAAACTGTTGTCGCGCAGCAAAATACCCAAACCGTATGGGCCCACTAATACGCCGGCCAAAACCATGCCGATGATGTGGGGAATGCGAAGGCGCTCGAGGATCATCGGCGCAAACAGTATGATACATAAAACTAAAAAAAAGATCCACGTGGGATCGGTGATGGGAAAACAGGATGAAAAGTCAGGTAATGTCATCTGAGTTCTACATTTTTATGCAAAGTAACGAATTTCTTGGGATTTATAGAGCCCCATTGGGCAAAAAGTTCTAAATTTGCACCCGGATTTAGCGTGCCGTTTTATACGCGGTCGTGTAAGCGAAACAATTCAAACAAAGATATATAAGAGATGAAAGTAGCCATTGTTGGTGCCAGTGGTGCCGTTGGACAAGAATTTCTTCGTGTACTCGAAGAGCGTAATTTCCCTATTGATGAACTGGTATTGTTCGGTTCATCCCGTAGCGCGGGTTCCAAGTATGTGTTCCGCGGAAAGGAACTTACTGTAAAACTCTTACAGCATAATGACGATTTTAAAGACATCGACATCGCCTTTACGTCGGCCGGTGCCGGCACGTCGAAGGAATATGCCGCAGATATTACGAAATACGGTGCTGTGATGATTGACAATTCCAGTGCTTTCCGCATGGACGAGGACGTTCCTTTGGTAGTGCCCGAATGTAATGCCGAAGATGCCCTCGATCGTCCGCGCAACATCATTGCCAATCCCAACTGTACGACGATCATGATGGTCGTAGCGCTCCAGGCTTTTGAGAAAATCAGCCACATAAAACGGATTCACGTTGCGTCGTATCAGGCTGCCAGCGGTGCCGGAGCTGCGGCGATGGCAGAACTTTACGAGCAGTACCGCCAGGTCTTGGCCGACGAACCGGTTACGGTTGAAAAGTTCCAATATCAGCTGGCTTTCAACGTCATTCCTCAGATTGATGTCTTCCAGGATAACGGATATACCAAAGAGGAAATGAAAATGTTCAATGAAACGCGCAAGATTATGCACAGCGATGTGGCAACGAGTGCCATGTGTGTGCGCGTTCCTTCGTTGCGCTCGCATTCCGAAAGCATCTGGATTGAGACAGAGCGGCCAATCAGCCTCGAAGAGGCACGTCGGGCAGTCGAAGAAGGTGAGGGCCTTGTCCTGATGGATAATCCCGAGAAAAAAGAGTACCCGATGCCGCTGTTCCTGGCCGGAAAAGATCCTGTTTTCGTCGGACGTATCCGCAAGGATCTGGCCAATCCGAATGGTCTGACCTTCTGGATTGTGAGCGACCAGATTAAGAAGGGCGCGGCTCTCAATGCCGTGCAGATAGCCGAGTATCTTATTAAGGTGGGCAACATCAAGTAATACGCCGGGTGACGGCAGAAAACAGCGAGCGGAAGCCTCATACGGGGTTTCCGCTCGCTGTTTTCGGTTCCTTCGCCGGCTTGTCGATGAAGAGGGGAAAACAAGAAACGAGCTTGATACCGTGGGATTGGTATCAAACTCGTTTCTTTTAAAACAGCCTGTGCAGGGATTAGTCTGCAACAGTAGTCTTTTTCTCTTTGATACGAGCTTTTTTACCCGTAAGTTTGCGGAGGTAGTACAATTTGGCACGACGTACCTTACCGATTTTGTTGACTTCGATGCTCTCGATGTTCGGAGAATCAATCGGGATAGTACGTTCTACACCTACTGTACCGGACATCTTGCGGACGGTAAAGCGTTTTTTGTCCTGATGACCCGAAATTTTGATAACAACACCGCGGTAAAGCTGAATACGTTCTTTGTTACCTTCTACGATTTTGTAGGCTACGGTAATCGTATCGCCTGCTTTGAATTTGGGGAACTCCTTGCCCGTAGCAAAGGCTTGTTCCGCAACTTTAATTAAGTCTTCCATTTTTTGATGATGGTAATTGATATGTTTTATCTGCTCCGGCAACATAACAGGGAACTCTGCATCCTGCCAGCGATTGCGCGGTAAAGCGCTGCAAAGGAACAAAAAAATATCGATACGGCCAAGTGTTTCCAGAGCTTTCCGTCGGTTCGAAGTCTTAAAAAGCCTTTTCCGACAGGGAAATACGGGTGGAAGGGGTTATTCGAAGTAGAACGAAAGGATGAACATGCGGGCCGTAGCTTTGTTCAGAGACTCCGTGAGGATCAGCTTGCTCTTGTCGATGAGTTGGCTGCGGTCTTTATCCAGAATGTCGCCCAGTCCGAAACAGAACTTCAGTTCGGGGATGAGCTTGAAGAAGGGTAGGTAAAAATCGCACCCGAGACCCACTTCGACGTAGCAGTCGAGTTTCTTCAGCAGAAGGTTACCCTGTTTCCGGGTGGTCAGGTCGTACATTGGGTTCAGTCCGGCTATGATGTAGGGACGGTAGTTGTTGAAACGCTGTGCGCTGAATTTCAGGTTGAGGGGAACGGACAGGTAGGTGGATCTCAGGTCCTGCGTCTCGGTTTTTCCGCTTCCCTGTTCGCGGAAAGTGATGTGTTTGCTGCCGAAGTGCATGGACGGTATGATGCGCAGGGCCAGGTACTGGCTCAGCCGCCATTCGCCCAATACGCCGACGCTGAATCCGATGTCGTCGCGGTCGTTGGTCGAGAACCATTGTTCGCCGTTTTCGGGATTGATGTAGCCGTTATTGTACAGATTCAGGTTTTGAATGTGGGTTCCGAACGTAAAGCCATAGTGAAACTTCCGCAGATCGATGTACGGGCGGTTTTGTACGGTGCGTTCTTGTGCGAAGGCCGCCAGAACGCAACAGAGTTGCAGAAGCAGGCAACAGATATGTTTCTTCATGCGCGGATGTATCTGAATGGGATGGGGTATATCCATTCCTAAAGAAAGGAACGTGATTTTTGCCTGATTATTGTGCGGATGGTGGATTCTTTTGGATGCAAAAAACGAATCCCTGCTGCCGCATGTGCGGGTGGGCCTGCCAGTTGAAAAAATCTCCCAGCTTTTTCTGAATAGCAGGCCCGTCCGTCGTACGGGAATAGCCGTGCGAATAATTTTTATTTAGAGTGTTTACAAATACACATGAATTTCGCCGGCGAATGAACGATATAATTAAAAATGCCGTATATTTGCTTCCACAAACGAGATTGGTTAACAATAAAAATTTGAAGAAAAATGGCTTATGTAATTAGTGATGACTGCGTTGCATGCGGTACCTGCATCGACGAATGTCCCTCCGGCGCTATCTCCGAAGGTGAAAAGTATTCTATCAACCCCGATATGTGCGTAGATTGCGGCACATGTGCTGACGTTTGTCCGTCGGGCGCAATTGCTCCGGGTAACTAATCTACGGGTGCACATTGCAGAAAATAAAAAGCGAGCGGTTCCGGCAAGGATCTGTTCGCTTTTTTTAGTTCTTTTTTAGGTGTTTGTTGGGGATAAGGTGGAAAACCTGAAATTTACGGGCGTTTACCTCTTGTTCGATGCGTAAAAGTAAATAACCTGAACGGACAAAATTTTCAATATATAAGGACGAGCGGGTGAAGAGAAAGTCTTACATTTGTGAAATTCAATATACCTTATTATTAATAACAGACAGTATGATGAAAGTAAAAATTTTGGGAGTAGTGGGATTGTTGGTGTCGCTTTGTGCGTGTGGCCCCACACAAACGCCGCAGGCCTATACGGTGACGGGCGAAGCGTACGATTCGACAATGGAAGGCAAAATGGTTTATCTGATGCGCTGCGATGACGAGAAAATCCTGGACAGTACGCAGATTGAAGGTATGAACTTTGTATTTACCGGCCAAGTAGACACGGCTGCAATGTGTCGCGTGGTTGTTAAGGATACCCGCCGTTTTGCCTATATCATTCTGGAGGGTGGTGACATCAAGGCTAATATGCAGGGTTACAATCGCCCGTCGGGAACAAAACAGAACGACGAAATGGCGCGTATCTCTGCCGTACAAGACAGCATATATAGCTTGGCCGGACAAGCGTGGAAGGAGTATCGTGCGAAATATACCGACCAAAAGGAATTGGAAGCCCAATGGAAAACTTATATAGAAGGGTTTCAAAAGACATTGGCCGAAGCATACAAACAATTTTATGCAGGACATACCGATGATGCCGTGGGGTACTTCTTGTTGGAGAGTGTAGGTATGAACTTGGATTGGAAAGTGCAGAAAGAGCTGGCTGCAGAGTTGGGCCCTTGGCTTAAGTCGACTCAAAGGGCTCAGAAGATGATTGCACGCATCGAGGCGTTGGAGAAAACCGCCGAGGGCAAGCCGTTTGTCGATATTAAGGGACAGGACGCAGACGGTAAGGCAGTGTCGCTCTCGGACTATATAGGCAAGGGAAACTACGTGCTGATGGATATGTGGGCCAGCTGGTGCGGGCCTTGCAGGGGAGAGATTCCTAATCTGGCCAAACTGCATAACCAGTTCAAGGACAAAGGGCTGACGGTGTTGGGCCTGTTTGTTTGGGACAAAGCGGAAAACCTGAAACCCGCCTTGGAGTCCGAAGGAGTAACTTGGCCGCAAATCATCGATACGG
>CATXZX010000157.1 GCA_958404085.1 uncultured Prevotellaceae bacterium
ACACAACTTTTTTCACGAAAAATTTAATCCGGACTGAAAAACAATGACTTACAAATCCAAACCTCAAGGGCAACCGAAACACCACTACCCCCAAAAAACTCAAAAACACGGGCCTCGCTTTTCAAAACTACGCCCTGATTCTTCAAAATAACACGGAGATGTTGAAGAACGGAACAGACAATGATTTTATTAAACACACATGAACGTATCTTTCATGAGTTGAACCTATATATTTAATGGCAAATTCATAATAAAACAAGAGATGCAACATAACAAAAATGCCGCATCTCTTGTTACAAATAAACGATCTATGTATTCAGATAAATACTTAGAAACGTACTGTATTCATATTCTTATCAATCAACATACCATCCAATATGTCAAGATTCAATGTTATCCGTTTCTTTGCCTTAAACTTAATCAACATCAAATCGCCATCTTCGAGATAAGGTTTCTCACCAGCATTTACGAATGTGGGATAAAGTGCCTTCTGATGATTCGTATGCAAACGGTCGTATGTCATATTTCTCATTTCTTTCATACCAATCGGTTCTACTTTTACGAATTCCATTTCTTCGGTCTTGTAAGGCAATGCAAAACTCAAGGCATTTACAGAACGCAAATCCTTACCTATGACTTTCAAAACAATCTCGTCTCCAGCATTATAAGTTTTCTTAGACGGTTCCACAGTTATTTTTCCGGAAACAGGCTCTATCTTTCTTCTGCTGACACCATCGTCCAACTTAATTCCGACAGCCGAAATATCAAAAGCATCAATAAGTCCATTCTGATTCAAATCGCCAATACTAATATAATCGAAATCGCCATCTCCCTTACGCAAACCAGTATAGTTCATGTACGAAGTCCAGTCATTTTCGTCTACTTTATTATCACGGTTGATATCGCCCGGTATGATACTTTCACTTCCGGGAACCTTAAATACGTACATTTCCATCCCCGAACCAAAATTACCTACGGCTTTTGTTACAGATAATTTCAGATAACGGGCCATCGGTTTATTTGCAAATTCGTAAACGTGACTTCCGCCACCTTTCCATTCAAAATCTCCGGCCTTTTTCCATTCATTCTTATCCATACTATACGATATGGAACCGGCTTGGGGTGTTCCATTACCACCATCCAGACGAGCGATATAATCAAATTTATCGAGTTTATTAATACTGTTCAAATCGATAATCACATCGAACGGAACAGCTGCTCCCGTACCATATTTAGAATGCCATCCTTCTTTTTCATCAAAGTTAAAGAGCTTATGGATACCCTGCCCTCCCTGTGTTTCACACGTAGTCTCAGCAGTAATACCACGAATAGCAAACTGCAACGGATCTGACTTTGTCACACTCTGAATCGTTGTCCAATCCGACTTCGAGTCTTTATTTACTGCACGAACCTTAAATGTATATTTCGTCTCGACAGCTAAATCCTCAAACAACAGTTGTGTTTCCTTTATATTCGAATAAAGCATATCATTAAATTCGATTTCATAAAAATCAGCATTACTTACTTTATTCCATGAAGGCGTCAATGTATAGGGTTGACGGTTCTCTTCTGTTATCTGTGCCTGCGGTGCAGATAATGTCCCTGTAGAAACGGCTATACGTTCGGGCATCTCATAAACAAATCCCTTCACTTCAAGCGTTGTAGCATCGACTGTCACATCGGTCGATGCCAATTTCACATGCAATACCGGATTTTTTATAATCTCTTGCCGAGAGAAAGCCTCCCCTTTCGTAGCGAATCGATTCATATTCGGTTTTTCCTCGTAATAGAATACATTCACACCTTTATTTAATTCATCCAATGAAGCGACTTCTGTAAGTTTCAAAGTCTTCTTACCATATTTAGCCGTAATTTTTTTAGGCTTTTCTGTCACATTTACACGGAACAATGTCACCTTTTCCTTCTGCATGCCATCAAATCCGCCCTTAGTCGGTTCGATATGAATTGTAGCCACATCTTTTACTACAGACGAAGTTATTTGTGTCGTAGCACCTTGTCCACAACGATATAGTTCCGTTGTTCCATCATCGTCATATTCTGTAAAAGTTGTATTTCCATAAGGATATAAATCGTATATACGAAGTTTTTTGTCGATCTGAGACGGATTATTATTCGGATTCGTCATCGGAATAATAGCACCTTGTTTGACAAAAATCGGAAGTTTCCAAATAGGAACCTCATAATTATTTATAATACGATTACCTTCATAGACCTCTCCCGTAAAATAGTCTACCCATTTTCCCTCAGGCAAATAAATTCCGTTACGGATATCGTTACCATCCTTATCCATTTTAGTATCCTGATAAATCGGGGCAACCAAAACGGAAGGTCCGTAGAGGAATTGGTAACGTGTAGCCGTACCTAACGTATACGCATTCGGATAATCTAAGAACATAGCCCGTATCATCGGTTTCCCGTCGACGGCTTCTTTCGCCATACTGTACGTATAAGGCATAAACTCGGATTTCATTTTCAGATACCAACGATTGATAGATGCCGCAGGTTCACCCAATATATGGGGATATTTTGGATTAGCTCCCCATCCATCCATATTAAGCTGCATGGGTGTAAATGTTTTCCATTGAAAATCGCGCACATTGACAGGCACATTCCGACCTCCGAAGATACCATCCATATCCGAAGATATATTCGGCTGTCCGGAAAGTCCCGAACCAATATAAGTCGGTATGTGGAAACGAATGTATTCCCAGTCACCGCCTGTCTGGTCACCGGACCAGATTCCCGCATAGCGCTGTGTTCCGGCCCATCCGTCCAATGAAATAATAAAAGGACGTGCATTATTTCCGTAATATGGCATGATATTACCTACATCAGACACGCCATTCAAACCAAATGAATATCCGGCACCGACCCATGCCACGTCTGTTTTCAATACGCGTACACCAGCATCGCGTACTTCTTTCACGATATCGCGCTGCAACAATGCCTCAATACCTTGTTTCGGATGCAAATCCGACTGTGTCCACAGACCGATTTCAACACCGTTCTTACGGGCATAGTCGCCAAATTCCTTCAAGTTCTGTACATTCCCGTCAAGCGTTCCCGTCTGTCCGTAGCCCGCACCATAACCATCGTTCGGAAGCACCCATCCCAACGGCATATCGTGGGCATTATAACGATCTATGACCGCACGTGCCGAAAACTGATAATTGTTTTTCTCTCCATTCAGCGATTCCTTGATACCTCCATTATCTTTCTGGCTTTCCGAATATTTCTTTCCATCTTCAAAAAGGATGCCTTTTTCGCTTTCTTTCCAATAATCGCGGTTGTACGCGTTCAAATGTCCCTCATAAAAGCCGAATTTAGGCAACAAGACCGGATTTCCCGTCAACTGATAAAAATCATTCAGAAGTGCAACAGGATTTTCATCTATCATATAAAAGAGGTCCAGATAGTCCGTTTCGTGCTGAAGGAGTACCTGATTCTTCTGACTCTCGCCAAAATCATACTTACCGGGACGGAACGTATGCCACATCACGCCATATCCGCCCGTAGACCAATAGAACGGTGTAGGCGATGCAACTCCTCCATCGGTCCAATTGTTCGTATTGACAATTGCGATACTCTTTCCTTTATGCGAGAAACGGCCGTTCTGCACACCACCTCCATAAAAATACTCCGTCGGCTGTGTCTTAAGCGACACCGTCACTGCTTTTTTCTCGAAAAGCGGAATGGCAGTTTCCTCAACGACAACCTTGTTGGTCCTAAGGTCGGTTATCTTCATCAAGGAAGTAGCCTTATTCATGGTAATCTTTATCTTCTCCGTTGTAATGATGATGTTACCATTCTCATCTCCTACAATCAGTTTTTTCCCCAGTTTCTTACGAGGATTGCTAACCAAAATTTTAGCCTCGGGCTTTGCTTCGGGGTCACGAACAATACCGCCGTTGTTATCCTGGAACACGCGGAAAATATTATCACCATAAAAATCGAATGTCATACAACGATTTTCGGATAACATAACTTCGACTGTTGTCGGATTAATAAGCCGTACGCCAACAATCTGCTGTCCCTGCGGTGCTGTCTGCGTTGAAACACCGACCATATTGACGGCTTCAACTGAAGGAACTGCCAATGTCAACGGCAGAGCCAATGCCAAAGAAACTACTTTGTTTGGCTTCATGTGAATTTTAGATTTCTTCATTTATCCTATTATATATAATTTGAGTATTTCTTCCTACAAGCAAAATTAGGTAAAACTCTTTAAATAAAAAAATATACCTTCCATTTATTCGCATTTCCCTTTGTTTTTCTGCTATTTATATAACAAGATAAGTTCTCCTGCCATAGGTCTAGCAGGAGAACTTATACTAACACAATCGGTCTGTGTTATGTTCAACCGTTATAACGTTTTTCTACTTTATCCCAATCCACTAAATTCCAGAATGCTTTTACGAAATCGGCCCGACGATTCCGATAATCTATGTAATAAGCATGTTCCCATACATCCAATGTCAGCAACGGAGTCAATCCGTCCGTCAACGGATTTCCTGCATTGCCCATCGGAAGAATAGACATCTTGCCGGCATCGTCACGAACCAGCCAAACCCATCCGGATCCGAATAAGCCAAGTGCGACTTTTGCAAACTGTTCAACAAACGAGTCCGCCGAACTGAATTGTTCAGCCATCTTTTTCTGCAACGATTCGCTCATGGCTGTTCCACCCGGAACCAAACTATCAAAGAAAAAAGTATGATTCCAGACCTGTGCCGCATTGTTATATACAGCACCATCCGATTTTCGTACAACTTCGTCCAGAACCGACGTTTCAAAAGGAGTTCCGACAATCAACTTGTTCAGATTGTCCACATAGGTCTGGAGATGCTTACCATAATGAAACTCCAACGTCTCTTTGCTCATCTGCGGAGCAAGTGCTTCCATCTCATAAGGAAGAATAGGCATCACATGTGTCATAACTTTCTTTTTTAATAGATTAAACAATAGGTTTTACCGCTGTCAAAGATAGAAAATAGAAACGATATACCATGCCTGCAAAATTGACTTTAGTATCTATTAAAAATTACTTGGCGAAAATTTATTTCTGCAACAAATCCTATTCTATATATAATTAAAATGGGCTGTGTCGTAATTATAGTTTTACGGCTCAGCCTCTCTTTTATGTTTATATTTCCTGAGGATCAAATATTTTCAAAAGTGGAGATTGTCGTGATTGGAAGCGATTGTACTTGACATATGCGTTTATGGCACCAGATGATTATTTAAGGGCATCCTCCACAACTTTCCATATTTCCTCCCCCCTGATGTCACGAGCCACCATAGTGCCGTCAGGGGCAAAAAGCATTATCATGGGTATTCCGTCGAATCCATATACTTCCATGGGGTTCATACCAGCATCAATTATCTGAGGCCATTTGTACCCTTCTGTGGCAATGGCTTTCAGTGTACGGGCAGAATTGTCCCATGTGGCAACGCCGAGGATCTCAAAGCGTTCATTCCCTCCGTATTTCTCATATAACGGCACAAGAGTCTCTCTCCC
>CATXZX010000158.1 GCA_958404085.1 uncultured Prevotellaceae bacterium
CCCACGGACTTCGACGCACGCGAATGGGCCCGTACCCTGCGGCATGCAGGCTTCCGCTACGTCAAGATTACCACCAAACACCACGAAGGATTCTGCCTGTGGCCCAGCCGGACCACCCGCTACACCGTGGCCCGCACACCTTATAAAAAAGACATCCTGGGCGAACTGGTGGAAGCCCTGAACGCCGAAGGCCTGGACGTACACTTCTACTTCTCCATCATGGACTGGAGCAACCCCGACTACCGCACATCGCTCAAGACGCGCGACGACAGCACGGCCTTCGCCCGCTTCAAGAAATTCACCGAAGAGCAGCTCCACGAACTGGCCGTGCGCTATCCCTCGGTACGCGACTTCTGGTTCGACGGTACATGGGATGCGTCCATCAAGGGCGACGGCGCATGGACACTGCGCCTCGAACAGTTGCTCAAGGAATGGGTGCCGGGCGTGACCGTCAACAGCCGCCTGCGTGCCGACGAACGCGGCAGCCGCCACTTCGACAGCAACGGAATGCTCATGGGCGACTACGAATCGGGCTACGAACGCCGCCTGCCCGACCCGGTGAAGGACCTGAAAGTCACGAAATGGGACTGGGAAGCCTGCATGACGCTGCCCGAGAACCAATGGGGTTACCACAAAGACTGGTCGCTGAGCTATGTCAAGACACCGGCCGAGGTGCTTCAGCGCATCGTACACGCCGTGTCGATGGGCGGTAACATGGTCGTCAACTTCGGCCCCGACGGAAAAGGCAACTTCCGTCCCGAGGAATACACCACGGCCGAGTGGCTGGGACGCTGGATGCAGACGAACGGCGAGGCCGTATACGGATGCGACTATGCCGGTTGGCCGAAAGCCGACTGGGGCTACTACACACGCCGCGCCGACACCGTATACATGGTTGTGTTCAACCAGCCGCTGACCGGAATGCTCACCGTCAAGACGCCGGCCGGCACACGCATCAAGGCCGCCTGTCTGGTGGACGGCTCGCCGCTCCGCGTAACGGAAACCACAAGCAACGAATACAACATACAGGCCGCCTATGCCGGCGAACCCTACGTCATCCGCCTCACGACCGAGGGCGGAAAGAGCAAAGGCGAGTACCGCGAGGCCCTCACCTGACACACTTGTTACGGAAAATCCCGCACCCCGATCGGAAAAAGGTGCGGGATTTTTCAAAATACGGGCCCGCCATTTCCAAAAAACGCCGCGCCACGCCAAAACGGAAGGCCCGGATTTCCCGAAAAGACGAATATCCGGCGCACACACCCGACTATTCATCTTTTTATGTATCTTTGCAGAAGATAAGCTACGCCTCAGCAAAAAGAGCAAGTCTATTGCGTTCGGTTTGCATTATCTTTGCACTGGATACAACGAATCACTAACATAACACATTCTATTTCCACAATGAAAAAAAGAACCTTGTTGGCCGGGATAGCCCTTTGCTTCGCTGCATGGCTTCCGGCCCAGAAACTTCCGCCCCGCTCCGAAGTGGTGGAAACCCTGAAAAGCGTGGCCGACTGGCAGATAAAAGATTACGATGCTGGCCACCATGCCGCCGACCCCGACTGGACCAACGGCGCTCTGTTTACCGGCATGTTCGACTGGGCGCAGCTGGCCGAAAAACTCGACGGCGACCAGACGTACTACAAATGGCTCTACAAGATAGGGGCACGCAACCGCTGGCACCCCGACCGCGCCATGTACCACGCCGATGCCTTCTGCGTATGCCAGACGTACATAGACCTGTACATAAAGTACAAGAAGCGCGACATCCTGCTGCCTACCATCGCCCGCATCGAGTTCGTTCTGAACCATCCTTCGGACGAAGGTTTCGACTACACCCACGGCAAGCCCTCGACCATGGAACGCTGGTCGTGGTGCGACGCACTGTTCATGGCGCCGCCCGTATACGCCAAACTCTACCGCCTGACCGGCGAAAAACGTTTCATGGACTTTGCCGACCGGGAGTTCCGCGCCACGACGGCCCATCTCTTCGACCCGGCCGAAAACCTCTTCCACCGCGACCACAACTACATGCCGCCGAAGTTCGAAGCCAACGGCAAGAAAATATTCTGGGGACGCGGCAACGGATGGGTGATAGCCGGACTGGCCAACATGCTGAAGGAACTGCCCCAGGGCGACGCCTACCGTCCTTTCTATGAGGACCTCTATGTGCGCATAGCCAAGCGCCTGGCCGAAATACAAAGCCCCGACGGCTACTGGCATGCCAGCCTGCTCGACCCGCAGTCGTACCCCTCGCCCGAAACCAGCGCGACGGGATTCATTACCTACGGCATCGCTTACGGCATCAATGCCGGCCTGCTCGACAAGAACAAATACCTACCCGTCGTAGCCAAAGGCTGGAAAGCCATGCTCGATGCCACCGACCCCGACGGACGCCTGGGATTCGTTCAACCTGTCGGCGAAGACCCCAAAAAGGTGACACGCGAGATGACCGCCGTCTACGGACCGGGCGCCATGCTCTCGGCCGGATGCGAGATCTACAAACTTGCCGGAAAATAAATCCCTACCGCGATGAAATATACAAACATAATCCGAAAATTCATCCCCGCTATGTTCCTGCTGGCACTGCCCGCATGGGGACAATCGGTCCCTTCGAAAACCGAAGTGCTGGACATCATGAAAAAAGTAGCCGACTGGCAGATCGAACACTTCGAGAAAGAAACGCGCTACGGCGAGTTGAACTGGGTGAACGGCGCGCTCTACATGGGCATGGCCGACTGGGCCGAACTGGCCTCCCGCACCCTGAAGACCGACCGCTACTACGATTGGCTGAAGAATATAGGCGAACGGAACACATGGCACGTGGGCAAACGCACGTATCATGCCGACGACATCGTAGTGGGGCAGGCCTACATCGATCTGGCCCGCCACTACGGCGACGCAGGACCGATGAGCTACGTGAAAGGCCGCGCCGACTACGTACTGGCCCACCCCTCGCAGGGAAGTTTCGATCTGAACTACGGAAAACCCAAGACCCTCGAACGCTGGACCTGGTGCGATGCCCTGTTCATGGCACCTCCGGTCTACGCAAAGCTCTACCGCGAAACAGGCGACCGCAAATACCTGGATTTCATGGACGATGAGTTTCATGCCACCTACGACACGCTCTACGACCGGCAGGCACACCTCTTCTTCCGCGATGCCCGCTACTTCAACAAACGGGAAAGCAATGGCGAAAAAGTGTTCTGGGGACGCGGAAACGGATGGGTCATGGGAGGACTGGCCGAACTGCTGAAAGAATTACCTGCGGGACAATTCAAAAAAGCAGGCCGCAAATTCAAAAATGCGCGGAGCTTCTACGAAACACTGTTCGCGGAAATGGCCGCAAGTCTGGCAGCCTGTCAAAGCGCCGACGGATACTGGCGTGCCAGTCTGCTCGATCCGGCCTCCTATCCCTCGCCCGAAACCAGCGCCACGGGCTTCATCACCTACGCACTGGCCTATGGCATCAACGCCAAACTGCTCGACAAGAAAACCTACCTGCCCGTAGTGGAAAAAGGATGGAACGCCCTGACGAAAGCCGTAGAGACCGACGGAAAACTGGGATACGTGCAACCCGTAGGAGCCGACCCGCAACAGGTTTCGCGCGACAAGACCGCCCCCTACGGCGTGGGGGCCTTCTTGGCCGCCGGGTGCGAAATCTATAAACTGGCACGCTAAAACTTCAAACCGATATTTATAAAAATACAACGAATGATGAAAATGAAAACCAACTGGCTCGCTGCCGCGCTTGCCTGCCTTGCCGCCGCCTCTCCGGGCGGGGCCGACGCACGCCGCACCGAGTGTCTCGAAACGGGCTGGCAGTTCCTGCGCGGCCCGTTCAACAGCGAGCCGCAAAAAGCTGCGGCCCAGTGGAACGGCAAATGGCAACAGGTGGAAATACCCCACACGTGGAACGCCACCGACATGCAGAAGCGCTTCAACAACTTCTATCAGGGCGATGCCTACTACCGTCGCACGCTCGACATTCCGGCCGACGGTAAGGACAAACGCTACTTCCTGCGCTTCGAGGGCGTAGGTGCGTGTGCCGAAATATACGTCAACAACCGTCTTGTGGGCACACACCGCGGCGCATACTCGGCCTTCGCAATCGAGATAACGGATGCCGTCAAACACGGAGCCGCCAACGAACTCCTCGTAAAAGCCGATAACAAGGAGCGCCCCGACGTCATTCCCATCAACCACGTGCTGTTCGGCGTCTACGGAGGCATCTATCATCCGGTATGGCTCATCGAAACGGAAAAAACCAACATTACCGTTACCGACAACGCCTCGCCGGGTGTTTACATCACCCAGAAAAACGTAAACAGCCGCGGGGCCGACGTGGCCGTGCGCGTGAAACTGGACAACGGCGACCTGCAAAGCGGCAATTTCGTCCTCTGCAACACCATCTACACGCAGGAGGGCAAACGCGTGGCGACAGACCGGAAGAATATCCGCCTGACTCCGCAGGGACGCCAGGCCTACACGGCGAACTTCCACCTGAGCAAACCCCACCTGTGGCAGGGACGCGAGGATCCGTACCTGTACAAAGTGGTGACGACCCTCGAACAGGACGGCCGCACCATCGACGAAACGACGCAGCCCCTGGGCCTGCGCCACTACGAGATGGTGGCCGGAAAAGGTTTCTTCCTGAACGGTAAAAAATATCCTATGTACGGCGTATGCCGCCACCAGGACTGGTGGGGACTGGGAAGCGCGCTGAAAAACGAGCACCACGACTTCGACCTGACCCAAATCATGGAAGTGGGCGCCACCACCGTGCGCTTTGCCCACTACCAGCAGTCGGAATACCTTTACTCGCGGTGCGACTCGCTCGGACTGATCATCTGGGCCGAAATTCCGTTTGTCAACCGCGTGTCGGGCTACGAAGCCGAAAACGCCAAGAACCAACTGCGCGAACTTATCCGGCAAAATTTCAACCACCCGTCCATCTATGTGTGGGGACTGCACAACGAGGTGTACAGCCCCAACGACTATACCTCGCAACTGACGGCCGAACTGAACGACCTGGCCAAGACCGAAGACCCCGACCGCTACACCGTGTCGGTAAGCGGCTACGGCCACATGGAACATCCGGTGAACCTGAACGCCGACATACAGGCCATGAACCGCTACTTCGGCTGGTATGAAAAGAAAATAGGCGACATAGACGCCTGGGTGGAAGGACTGGAGAAAAAATATCCCGACCACCTGCTGATTCTCTCGGAATACGGAGCCGACGCCAACACAGCGCACCAAACGGAACTGCTCGGCGAATCGCTCAACTGGGGCCGGCCGTATTATCCCGAGACGTTCCAGACCAAAGTACACGAGTACCACTGGAGCGTCATAGCCCGCCACCCGTACATCGTGGCCTCGTATCTGTGGAACTCGTTCGACTTTGCCACACCGATGGCCGACCGCGGAGGCATACCGGCGCGCAACATGAAGGGACTGATGACCTTCGACCGGAAACTGCGCCAGGATTCGTACTACTGGTACAAAGCGAACTGGAGCAAAGAGCCCGTCC
>CATXZX010000159.1 GCA_958404085.1 uncultured Prevotellaceae bacterium
AGGGGCAAATCCGAGCATCGTCAGCGCAGCAATAGCCTCGTCCGCGCTTTCGCTCGTACCTGCTGTGTTGGACGGAATGCCGGCTTTCTCATTTGCCGCAGTCGGAATAAGTGCAATTTTGTCTTTCAGGTCAACAATGATGCGCTGGGCCATTCGCAGTCCTATACCTTTGACGCTCTTCAGCATTTTTTCGTTTCCGTCCAGTATGGTCTGTCGAAGTTCGTGAGGGGTAAAGGCTGACAGAATCATCCGTGCCGTGTTGCCGCCGACTCCCGAAACACTGATGAGCGAAAGAAACAAGTCGCGTTCCTGCTTTTCGGCAAATCCGAATAGCAAGTGGGCATCTTCACGTATAGCCTCGTAAACATAAAGTTTGATTTGTCCTTTCCCTTGAATGGTGCTATATGTGTTGAGCGAGATTCCGAGTGCATAACCCACTCCGCCGGCTTCTACTACCGCCAACGTCGGAGACAACTCGGTCAATTCACCTTTTA
Organism: uncultured Prevotellaceae bacterium; assembly: GCA_958404085.1. Classification (GTDB taxonomy): domain Bacteria; phylum Bacteroidota; class Bacteroidia; order Bacteroidales; family Bacteroidaceae; genus Alloprevotella. The sequence continues at coordinate 495 of CATXZX010000159.1, forward strand.
TATATTCAATCATAATTGTGCAAAATCTCTAAAGTTATTAACTGCGAGGCTTTTCTTTTATTGTGCGATGTCTGAAATAATTCTTGTTTGCCTTGTCTGACGCTTCGGTTTGCTGGACGATTACGCAGAAGAATAGTGGTATGGGGAAACCGGAATGTCTTTCCGCCGCATCCACCGGTATCGAGCGCCGAGGTGTTTTTAATTTGCAGGCCTCGAATTACAAAAAGCAGGCTGGTAAGTACCGCTTTGCCGCATCCGGGGTGTCCGGTGGGTGTCGGCGCATTCCGGTGCAGGGATTCGGGCGGATGCCAGGCTTTGCCGTGTCGGCGTTTTCAGTTGCGCGGATCGGCTCCCCACATGAGCTTTTCGCGCAACGTGTCGATGAAGCGTTTGCCGTTTCGCCGGATGAAGCGGACCGTGTAAGGTGCTTTTCGGATAAAGAGGGTACAACCTTCTTCGCAACGTTCGCTACGGCCGTCGATGGCAATCAGGAAATTGTGGCTGCGGCTTTTTACCTTGAGGCGAATCTGGACATCGTCGAAACAAACCAGCGGACGTACATTCAGGCTGTGGGGGGCCACGGCCGTAAGGCCTATGGTACGGGCTTGCGGTTCCATGATGGGGCCGCCTACGCTGAGCGAATAACCGGTAGACCCCGTAGGCGTACAGATGACGAGTCCGTCAGCTTGGTACGAGGTAAGGTATTCGTTGTTGATGTAGGTCTCGATAGTTATCATGGACGAGTTGTCGCGTTTGAGGATGGCTATTTCGTTGAGTGCATAGGGATGATTCTGGCAGGCGCCGCTTTCTTTCTCAAGATACAGTACACTGCGCTGCTCGATTTCGAACCGTCCTTGCAGCAGGTCCTCCATAGCCGCTTCTATCTCGTCGGGGAGTGCGTCGGCCATGAATCCCAGTCGCCCGGTGTTGAAACCCAAAATCGGAATTTCCTTGTCGCGCACCAGACATGCGGTTTTCAGGAAGGTGCCGTCGCCCCCGATGCTGATGGCAAAGTCGGCCTGGAAATCCGGCCCCTTGAATACGAATTTTTCGGGAATGGGCTTTTCGAGTAAAGGGTTGATGAAATGATAAAAATCGGATTCGATGTAAATGAAATCGCTGTATCGTCGTACGGTATTTATAATCTGTTTGATAGAATGAAGATTGTTGGATGGATAGTTGTTGCCGAAAAGAGCGAATTTATAGCTGTGTTTCATTCGATGTTATCCGTTTTTAATTTTAATAATGTAGTGCGCTTTCGTGATACAGGGATATTTTATTATTTTTGCATAGTGGAAATATGCACTGCAAAAGTACGATTTTTGTATGTAAATGCAATGCAGTATAATGTTTAGAAGTAAGGAAAATGACAAAATTAAGCGTAAATGTCAATAAAGTAGCCACGTTGCGTAATGCACGCGGCGAAAACAATCCGGATGTTTTGCAAGTGGCACTGGACTGTGAGTCCTTTGGCGCACAGGGTATAACGGTTCATCCGCGTCCCGACGAGCGCCATATCCGTTATGCCGATGTGTATACACTGAAGCAGCATTTGTCGACGGAGTTCAATATTGAAGGTTATCCGTGTCAGCGTTTTTGCGAACTGGTACTCGACGTGAAACCAGCCCAAGTGACGCTTGTGCCGGATGCTCCCGACCAGATAACCTCGAATGCCGGTTGGGACACGAAGGCGAACCTGGCATTTCTGACAGATACGGTTTTACGTTTTAAAGAAGCTGGAATACGTACGTCGTTATTCGTATCAACCGATCCGGAGATGATAGCCTATGCATCGCAGGCTGGCGCCGACCGTGTGGAACTCTATACGGAACCTTATGCTTCTGCATACGGCGAAGATCCGCAGAAGGCTGTCCGCCCCTTTGTGGATGCGGCGAAAGCCGCGCGCGAACTTGGCCTGGGGGTGAATGCCGGTCACGATTTGAGCCTGCAGAACCTTGCGTTTTTAAGTCGGCAGATACCTTGGCTGGATGAGGTCAGCATCGGACATGCGTTGATTTGCGACGCTTTGTATCTGGGACTGAAAGAGACGATAGCCCGATATAGGGAATGTTTACACTAAAAAGAATGTGGATTATGGATTATTTGTTTTTAGCGAACGGCTTTGAAGAGATAGAGGCCCTGGCTACGGTCGATATCCTGCGACGTGCCGGGATGGATGTGAAAACCATGTCGATAACGGACCGGAGAGAAGTGGAAGGGGCTCATGGGGTAGTGGTGGCTGCCGATTTGGCGCTCGATGTCGATTCGTTGGCCCGGACAGACGGTTTCCTGATTCTGCCCGGTGGCATGCCCGGCGCGTTGAATCTGCGCAATTGCGAACCGCTTTGTGCGGCATTGGTGGCGCATAACCGGAAGAATGCTCCGATAGCGGCTATCTGTGCGTCTCCGTACGTGTTGGGCGAATTGGGTATTCTTCAGGGTAAAATCGCTACTTGTTATCCCGGATTCGAAGAGAAACTGACTGGTGCAGTCTGCAAGGATACGCTGGTTGAATGTTCCGGAAACGTGATAACTGGGAAAGGACCGGCGGCTTCCATGGATTTTGCTTTCGCCATAGTCGGGGCGGTAAAGGGACAGACGGTTGTCCGCACATTACGCGAAGCAATGATGTTCGACTGATAACTGTGCGAGTCTGCCTATGGTGTCTGTTATTATTGTGGCGGGAGGAAAAGGGCTCCGTATGGGAGGGGAGATACCGAAACAGTTTCTTCCGATAGGGGGCGTGCCCGTTTTGATGCGTACGATAAGGGCTTTTTACGAGGCTGATGAAGGTATGCGGATCATTGTTGTCATTCCCGAATCGCAACAGGATATGTGGACCGCGCTATGCGGGAAATACCGCTTCTGTATACCCCATAAGTTGGCTTACGGCGGAGCGAATCGGTACGAATCGGTCAGGAACGGACTGATGCTTGTAGATGATTCCGATGGGGTGGTGTGCGTACACGATGGAGTCCGTCCCTTTGTAAGCGGGCAAGTCATAAGGACTGCTGTGGCCGAAGCACGGAAAGGAAAGGCTGTGGTTCCGGTCGTACCCGTGATAGACAGTTTGCGCGAGTATGTCGGCGGACAGCGGACGAAGGTGGTGAACCGTGCGGATTACTGTATGGTGCAGACTCCTCAGGTATTTCCCGTTAAGATGTTGAGGGCCGCGTATGATATGCCTTATGACGAAACGTTTACGGACGATGCTTCTGTCGTGGAGCGTGCAGGAGAAACAATCTGTACGATAGAGGGAAACCGTGAGAATATCAAACTGACGACATCCATGGACTTGCTGGTGGCAGAAGCACTTTTGGCTAAATAAAAAAGGCGGGATTTATGTATGATGTGTTGTCGCAGGACGTAAAGTACCTGAAGGGAATAGGACCGGTGAAATCGGATGTGTTGAGGACGGAAATGAATATTTCGTCTCTGCGCGACATGTTGTATTTTTTTCCGTATAAGTACGTAGACCGAAGCCGTATTTATAAAATAGGTGAGATGGCTGGCGAAATGCCTTATGTGCAGCTTAGGGGGCGTTTTGTCCGGATGAGCGAGGAAGGTGAGGGGCGATGTAACTTGGTTCAGAGGCTTGAAAGGCATTAAAAAAGGTTTGAAGTTTAATGTCGATTATTTGTTGTTTGCCCAACCCACGCTGTTTAACGGACGTTGGCAGATGGCACATCCCGAAATGGACGAGGTGAAAGATGACGCTATGCCGGCTTTTTATGGAGGTTTGCAACCTCTTTACCGGATGACGGATAAAATGAAACGTTCGGGACTTACATCCAAACTTCTTTCGTCGGCCATTCGCGGAATATTGGACAGGTTTGAAGCCGAAATTGAAGATTCGTTCCCGGATTTTTTGTTGGAACAGTGCCGTTTGTTGCCGTTGCGGGACGCGTTACGGGCCATACATGCTCCATTGAATGCAGACGAAACAGCAAAGGCCGTTTATCGTCTGAAGTTTGAGGAACTGTTGTACTTGCAACTGGACATCTTACGCTATGTAAATGACCGGAAACAATATTACAATGGTTTTGTGTTTGCAAAGATAGGCCGGAACTTCATGGATTTCTATGAAAAGAAACTGGCATTTCCCCTGACAGGGGCACAAAAACGAGTTGTAAAGGAGATACGGCGTGATTTGGGGTCGGGGAGGCAGATGAACCGGTTGTTGCAGGGAGACGTTGGCAGCGGAAAGACGATAGTTGCCTTGATGTCTATTCTGATAGCGGTAGACAATGGGTATCAGGCTTGTCTTGTGGCTCCTACCGAGATTTTGGCGCAACAGCATTACCGTACTTTGTGCGACTTGTGCGAAGGATTGCCTGTTACGGTGGAATTGTTGACCGGCTCGGTCCGCGGAAAACGTCGGGAACGCATCTTACTCGGAAATGAACGGGGTATGGTTCATATATTGGTAGGTACGCACGCGTTGTTCGAACAGACGGTCCGCTTTCATCGCCTGGGGTTGGTCATTGTCGATGAGCAGCATCGTTTCGGCGTGAGGCAACGGGCAAGTCTCTGGACAAAGAGTTCTGCGCCTCCTCATGTGTTGGTGATGACGGCAACGCCGATTCCCCGTACATTGGCCATGACGGTGTACGGAGATTTGGATGTTTCGGTGATAGACGAACTTCCTCCGGGTAGAAAACCGATAAAGACCGTTCATTTTTACAATAATTCATACCGTGTATTATACGATAAGATACGCGAAGAACTGAATCTGGGACATCAAGTCTATGTGGTGTATCCTCTTATCGAAGAAAGCGAGAAAATGGATATACAGGATTTGGAGAACGGTTGCGAACGTTTTCGGAAGGTGTTTCCCGATGTGTCGGTCGATAAGTTGCATGGACGTATGCGATCGGATGAGAAAGACGAAGTGATGAACCGTTTTGCAAAGAATGAAACGAAAATTTTGGTTTCCACAACGGTTATAGAAGTTGGTGTGAATGTACCGAATGCGTCGGTTATGGTGATAGAAAACGCAGAGCGCTTCGGCCTGTCGCAATTGCACCAGTTGCGGG
>CATXZX010000160.1 GCA_958404085.1 uncultured Prevotellaceae bacterium
GCAAGTTCCGGTAGTAGCCGATGGCGCTTTCATCCGAAAGGTAAAGGGCACGCTGCACATTGCTTTCAATGGCGCTCTTGTCCGGTGACAGGGAGAAGAACAGCTCGTGGAAACGCCTGATATGTTCCCTCGCTTCCACCGGACGGTTCTGCTGCACGTCCTGCGAAAGGGCCAGCATCAGTGATTTTCCGCCGTCCAACACATAGATTTTCTGTCGCTGCGCCTCGGCGAAATCATAAGCCTTTCATACGGCAAATACCGTTACCAGCGTACACGCCCCCAGGAATATCATCCCGAACAGCCGTAGCTGCCGGAACGATGTCTCGATGTTTTTTAATGATTTGAATTCCATTTTCTTCTTCTGTTTTTAATGTTGTCGTTATACAATTATTGATGTAAGGTTAGAACATTTTCCTGATACGTCCGGCTATCGCTCCGCCTGCTGCACCACCTACCGCCGCAGCACCGTTACCGGCCATCTTTCCGGCACCGTTTGCCTTCTGCCCGTAAGCTCCGGCACCGCCCGCCTGGATAATCCACGATGAAACGGTGGGGACACAGAAGTAACCGATGATACCTATAATCATGAAAATACAATATACTTTCCCCGACGAGTCCGGTATGAATGCCGGGTCCTGCATATTCTCTATGTCCTGCTGTAACATCAGTATCTGTATGCGTGAGAGGACCGCTCCGAACAGGTCACTCACCGGCAGCCACAGATAGATGCAGATATACCGGGACAGCCAGGTGGTCAGCGTGCTCTGGAATCCGTCATAGACGGCCAGCGCGAAGGAGACAGGTCCCAGGATGGACAGTACGATCAGGAAGAAGGTCCTCAGCGTGTCTATCAGCAGCGAGGCCGCCTGGAAGAAGAGTTCCAGCAGTTCGCGGAACCATCCCCGGATTTTCTCGCCGAGTTCGTATATCTTCTTCTGTCCGTACATGTTTATCATCGTGTCCATGTCCCCCAGCGACCAGCCCAGTTCGTCCAGCCTCTTGTCATACGCCTCGTCGCTCACCAGGAAGGCCTTCGCCGGGTCACGCAGCATCGCCTCGCGTTTCAGCCTGTCTTTCTCTTCCTGGTATTTCCTCATGTCGAAGGTCTGCTGTTCGACCAGTGAGGAAGTCGCTTTGCATACGGGAGAAAGAATCCCGTTGATTGTACCCAGTACCATAGTCGGAAAAAACATGATGCAAAGGCCCAGCACGAAGGGCCGGAACAGGGGGAACACGTCTATCGGCTCGGCCCGGGCAAGGGACTGCCATACCCGGTAGGCCACATAGAACAAGGCACCGAGGCCCGCCACTCCCTTCGCTACCGAAGCCATGTCTTCACACAGCGGCATCATTTCATCATACAGCGAGCGCAGAAGCTCGTGAAGGTTTGTCCAGTCTATTGATAATAATAACATAGTCTTCTTGATTTAACGGATGAATGATTACCAGTAACGCTGCTCGTGTGTCCCGTACAGGGAGAGCACCCGTGCGGCATCCCCCTTTTCCTTGCTCCGCAGGTACGACACGCCGATGTTCTTGCGGGTATAGTACCATGTCAGGTTCTTGTATTCCAGCACCTCGCCGTATATCCGGTTGATGATGTCCAGCCGTTCCTTGTCCGTCATCGAGAGTCCGGTTGCCGTGGTCACTTCCTTCAAGTCCAGCAGCAGGTCGCTGCTTTCCTTGAGCAGTCTGTTGTACCCGAAAGCGATGGCCGATAGCTCTTCCACCGTAAAGTTGGGGTCGCCCGTCATCGTGTTGAAGTTCGTCACGTAGATGTCGCTGATGTCACCCACCAGAAGGATGGTCTGCTGCACCTTGCGAGCGCCCTTTACCAGGTCATGCACCGACTTCAAGGGTAGGCTAAGCATCCAACGCCCTGCCGTATTACTACGGTGGGTTTTCGGAAGCTCGCCCCCAAACCGGACGTACACGTCTCCGCGTATCCGGCTTTCTACTAATAATATCAATCTATTCATTGTTACTGAGTTTTTTGTAACACTTACCACATATGGCAATAGTCTTTCGTTTGCGAGCCATCATTTGTTTTTCGCAGGTAGTTTTCCCTTGAAGATTTTTTAATTTTCTCACATGGTGCATCACTAACTTATCGACTGCTCCACATAATTCACATTTTTCCGCTTTCAGCCTATCTATAAGACTTGTGTTTGTAGGATGATATGTGAATTTGGGCAAGTTGTCTAAATCCTTAATGTTCATTGGATTTTTCTTTTTGAACCCACCATGATAAAAGGTCAAGTCTTTGGCAGTACCGTTCTTTAAATAGTATCTAACTGAAAAAAGTCCATTCTTGGTGTACTTTTTTCGGATTTGCGACATCGTTGTCCGATATTTCTGCGCAAATGTTTTGTACATACTATATTTCATGATATACCCAAGTTTTGACAGACTACTACAATTATTAGCCAAACAATAGTAATTGTAAATGCCCTTTATTTCCTTGTTGTACCTGTCAAGTATCTCAAAGTCATTGTTGTTTGAAAGTTTGGGACGGGATTTTGCTTTCCAATACTCCTTGCCGTTGTGTATCTTTATTTCTAAAACACGATATTCGAGCAACTTTTTCTTAAACGTATCCTTTCCAAGTGCCAATTGTATCCTCTTATTGAAGACACGTCTTAGTACTCCGTATTTGCTTCTTTTGGTGTCATTGGATTTCCTTACAAAAATCTCATATCCGAGAAATTTTGCAGCGTTTTCAGCATGGGTGATAAGTGTTTTCTCATCGGACAGTGTAAGAGCCAACTTTTCATAGAGGAAGTTCTTTATGTCCTCTTTGATGATGATAGCATCTTGTTTACTGCCAATGATTCCAATTAGAAAATCATCCGCATATCTCACGTATTTGAGTTTTCTGTAGTTCATATCCATTTCGTCACCATCAGAATACTGCAAACCTTCTTTTTGATAAGCCTTATATTGTCTTATCAATTCTGACCTTTCATTTTTGTCTTTTACCACTTTCAACTTTTTCAGAATACGGTGTCGTTTGCCTTCAAGTGATACTGCCTGTTTGGTTCTTTTCCGTTCTTTCCCCTTATCAAATTTTTCAGTGTATTCCTTCATGAATTTATCCAACTTATCAAGGTATATGTTTGCCAAGATAGGGCTGACAATTCCGCCTTGCGGTGTTCCGCTGTAGGAGTTATGAAAGTTCCAGTCTTCGATATATCCTGCATTCAGAAATTTTCTAATCAAGCGAATAAATCTTTCGTCAGCGATACGTTCTTTCAGAATACCTATCAGTATCTCATGATTGATATTGTCGAAAAATCCCTTAATATCACCTTCTACGAACCATTTCACGCCCGAAAATGTCTTCTGAATATCAGACAAGGCAGTGTGGTAGCTTCTTAGGGGTCGGAAGCCATGCGACGTTTTTTCAAACTGTCTTTCATAGATGGCTTCCAATATCATTCTGACCACTTCCTGCAATAATTTATCGTTAAAAGCTGGTACACCTAATGGACGCATTTTCCCATTTTTCTTTGGGATATACACCCGTTTTGAGGGTTGGGGCTGATAACTCTCATCTTTCAACGATGTTATCAGTTGTTCAATTCGGTTCAGGCTCATTTGGTCAATGGTTTTCCCATCTGCACCTGCTGTCATATTGCCCGGTTTCGCATATATGCGTTGGTAGGCAACGTAATACATTTCCTCATTGAAAAAGATACGGTACAAGCGTTCGAACTTGTAATTCAAATTTTCACTGTGTTCCGTTAGACTGTTTAATACATACTCTGGACTTCTCATAATGTCTCTCACATTTTCCGTTATTTGCATTAAAATTATTAGCTGCTTCCCTTCGCCATGTACAGGGCTTTCCCCTGCTCAGACTACTACGGAAGCTCCGTTGCCTTGTCGGATTTTCATAGGTCTGTACCTAATAGCCTTGCGGCGTTCCGATTTAGGCAATCCCCGTTTACGATATAATAACATGGCTATGATAGATTATCGGATATGACTTCCGCCCGTTACCGCTTACTGCGGTTGTGCCGTAATTTGTTCCTGCCTCTACTACACGACGCTCGCAACAGAGGTATTACGGTATAGCGAGTTAAGTTATCTTTCACTATAAAACATACTGGGTTCACTTGGACTATCATTCAATCAGTTTGGATTTTATCCTCGTATCTATCTGTTTCATCTCACCATTCAGTTGCAATTTGATAACTAATTGACTTATGGCTTTCCAGCGTGCTATACTCCCTGCCGTCCTTTCGTGGGCAGATAAGCTGGTGATGATAGGTAAATATTGGAACACTTACCTAATAGCTTGCCAATGCTATATTTATTATATCGCCTATACGGGCGCACCATCGTAATAAGCCTTCCCTTGCTTATAAATCTTTACAGTCTCCTGAAAATTACTCCACATGTTCTGTGCAGTTGTGGAAGTCTGTACGATTTCATTGGCCGAGTTCACGATACTCTGTGCGAGATTCGTGGGGTCTATCACCGTCCATTGCGCCTTGCTTGTCACTGAAAGGGATGACAATGCCATAAACAAAATTATCGTTCTCTTCTTCATGCCCTATCTCCTTTCTTTAGTCAGTAAATACCGGCTGTCGTCATCACGGGCAAACAGACCGTAACTGCCGAACAGCAACACCTCGCTGCCTGAAAAATACCCGATGCATCCGGCATCCCTGTTCCCGTGCAGGAAAAGATCGTCACCACCGCGCAGCGGGATATTGATTTCAACGTAGGCCCTTTCTCCGGCGAACAGCGTGGCCTTGTATCCCTTGAAGCCGTCCGTCACCCAGTTGGATTTACGGATGGTCAGCGTCGAGCTGCCTTCCCTGTTCATTCAGTGCCCGCAGATGCGGTCATGTTCCAGTTCCTTTCTCATCTCCCCAATCAGGTTCAGCAGGTCCAGATTGGTCAGGGTGGCGTCTCCGAGCGCTTCCCTGCATTGGCTTAATAAATCTTTCTTACTCATTGTGTTTTATGGATTAAAGGATTGTTTGTTTTCCTGCCGCTTGTTTTCGGCAAGCTGTCTGATAGCCAGCTCGATGTTTCCATCCAGCTTTTCCGTAAGCCTGGTAAGTTCCAGTTTTTCAGTCTCTTCTGTGGTGTAGCAAAGGTATTCTTCAGCCGAAACTTCTGTCGCATATACCGCACTTTGTGTACCGCCAAGCCCTATCCAGACCTCTTTATAAAGCCGGTTGGCCGCATTGGCAAGATTGATGGAAAGTATCTGTGAGCGTTCCTTGTCCGTCAGGCCGAGCAGGTTCTGTATCTGGTCGAACTTGTTCTGGTACTTTCGTTGGTCAAGCAGTATCTTGCAGTCCGAATTGTTGATGATTGTCTCCTTTACAACCGGACTCGATATGATGTCGTCCACTTCCTGCGTCACCACAACCGCTTCGCCGAAAAATTTTCTGACCGTCTTAAACAAATATTTAATATAAGAGGCCATACCTTCCTTGGCGATTGCCTTTCATGCTTCCTCAATCAGTATCATCTTGCGGATGCCCTGCAAGCGTCTCATTTTA
>CATXZX010000161.1 GCA_958404085.1 uncultured Prevotellaceae bacterium
CGCAGCGGTGTCAAACTGCATCATCTGTTCTTTGAACTCGCCGGTATTCTTAATGCCCTTACCTGCAATGATAAACGGAATTTCCATTTCCTGCAGAGTAATGCCACCATGACCTTTTTTAATACCACCATGATCTGCCGTCAGCACAACGACGGTGTCATCCCACATGCCGGCATCCTTAATAGCTTGCAGTATACGGCCTACCTGAGCATCCAGTTCTTCCAATTTTTCATAATAGCCCGGAGTGTCGTGTCCGCTGGCGTGTCCGACATGATCCAACTGGTCAAAACAGATAGCACAAAGGTTCGGTTTTTCGGCCTTGATATATTTTACGGCCATCTCACACAAACCGGTCGTATTATTCTCATAGTCCGGACAAATGGCATGTTTGGAAATCGACAAGGTGTCTACCAGATACTTGATACCATCCCACTCATAAAAACATGCTGTTACGGCCTGGGGAGCCTGCTCCCTCATAATGGAAAAGATGGTCGGGAATATACCATTCTTGTTAGTCACAGGCGAAGGAATCTCGGGTGTTCGTGAACCCCACGTCGTATATCCGTGCAACTCCGTACCTGCCCCCATAAACATAGACGCCCAGTTAATGGCACTTGCCGAAGGTAACACGGAACGGTCCTTCAACGTATAACATCCCGACTCCATAACAGAACGGATATTCGGAATCTTTGCCTTCGGTACACTATACGCCCCCCATCCGTCGAGTGCAATAAGAATGGCATGTTTGGCTCTCCATTTCGCTGCCTGAGTTGCCTGGGTGGAGAAACCTGCAAGCAAAAGCATAATTGTTAAAACAATTTTTTTTCTCATCGTGTTTATTATAATATTTTTCAAATCGCCAACAAATGTAGCAATAAATCCGCACATAAAGTCCTACCGGCTCTAAAAAAGTCATCGTGAACCGGCCATACCACCCATACATTCAGTTATCCATTATCGGGGATTTCATTTGAACACGATATTTACAATAACCTGGGCACCCACATGTTCATTCAATCGAGTTATCAAATCGGTCTTCACCATCATCAGATTGGCACGCAAAGCCGGCGAACTCAATTTCACGTACAACACCTGATTGTATATTTGCACCGAACTCGTATATTGTTCCACAACTCTGCCGGCCACATCTCCCCATGCAGCCTTCAGCCGATACTCGTTCAAGGGTGTCTCCAGTCCCTGTTGTCTCAACAGACGCCCCAGTATATCGTCCAGCGTCTCAGCCTTTGCACGTCTCATGGCAAAACAATTTTGCCATCCTTCACCGTAAAGACACGATAATCCTTCTGCGTAGAAGCCAATATACCGTCCAGATGGTCGCGATTCGTATCTGTAATGAAAATCTGTCCGAACTCCTGTCCCGAGACCAGACGCACAATCTGTTCTACCCTATGGGAATCCAACTTATCAAAAATATCGTCCAACAACAGCAATGGAGTCGTTTTCTTCCCCGCCCGCTTCAAAAACTCGAACTGCGCCAACTTCAGAGCTATCAGGAATGTCTTGTTCTGTCCCTGTGAACCCTCGCGCCGGATGGAATAATTGCCCAACGACATTTCCAAATCATCTTTATGAATTCCATGCAACGAATAACCCATAATAAGGTCCTTGTTCCGGTCACGCCGGATAACTTCGAGCAACGGACCACGCTGACAGTGGGATATATAATTCAACGACACCTGCTCCTTACCTTCTGAAATCTGCCGGTAATATTCCTGAAAAATCGGTATGAATTCGGCTATGAACCGGGCACGCTTGGCGTACAGGATTTCACCGTCCTGCGCCATCATTTCTTCATAGATCTCCAGCATACCCTCGTTCGGATTTTCCTGTTTGAGCAGTGCATTCCGCTGCTGCAATGCCTTATTATAGCGGATCAACTCTTCCAGATAAAGCGTATCGTACTGCGATATGACCACATCCATGAAACGGCGGCGCTCCTCGCTTCCACCCGATATCAGTACCGAATCGGCCGGTGAAACCAATACCAAAGGAATCAAACCGATGTGGGTGGTCAGGCGTTTGTAATCTTTCTTGTTCCGCCGGAACTTCTTTTTCTGTCCACGCTTCAGGGCACAATATATTTCTTCCGGATCCCCGTCCTCGTTGCAATAATGTCCCTGCAAAATCATAAAATCTGCCTGGTGTGCGACAATCTGAGCGTCGACAGGATTCGTGGAACTCTTGCAAAATGACAAATAATAGATAGCATCCATCAGATTTGTTTTCCCTTCTCCATTCGAACCGATGAAGCAATTAATTTTCGGGGAAAAAGTCAAATCAGCCTGCGCTATATTCTTATAATTTAGTATAGAAAGCGTATTCAACAACATATATTTCGTTTTTCCTCGTGCAAATATAGCAATTTTCCGGCGAAAAAAACTGCTTAATTATTTTGTCTTTCTAAATTAAAAAACTATATTTGCAAGCATACTCACAATTAACAAAATAATAAGTAAATTAAGCCAATTAAATCCATGGGTGATAAAAGAATTTACACATTCGGGAATGGCGCTGCTGAAGGAAAAGCGGACATGCGCAATCTGTTAGGAGGTAAAGGAGCAAACCTGGCAGAAATGAATTTGATAGGAATCCCCGTTCCTCCCGGTTTTACGATTACAACCGATGTTTGTAATGAATATTACGAGATCGGAAAGGATAAAGTCGTTGCTTTATTAAAAGATGAGGTCGATCGTAGCATTGCCCATGTCGAAAAACTGATGAACTGCAAATTCGGAGATATCGAATCGCCGTTGCTGCTGTCTGTCCGTTCGGGGGCACGCGCATCCATGCCCGGCATGATGGATACGATCCTAAACCTGGGACTGAACGACGAAGTGGTTGAAGGGCTGGCTAAGAAGACTGGCAACCCGCGTTTTGCCTACGACGCATACAGACGTTTCGTACAGATGTACGGCGACGTGGTATTAGGCATGAAACCGACCAACAAAGACGACATCGACCCCTTTGAGGCTATTATACAAGAGGTAAAAGGGCAACGCGGCATCACACTGGACAACGAACTCACCGTTGAAGAACTGAAAGATCTGGTTTCGCGGTTTAAAGCCGCCATCAAAGAACAGACCGGCTACGATTTCCCGACCAATCCGATGGAACAACTTTGGGGAGCCATTTGCGCCGTGTTCGACAGCTGGATGAACGAGCGTGCCATACTCTACCGCAAAATGGAAGGCATTCCCGCCGAATGGGGTACGGCAGTTACGGTCATGGCAATGGTATTCGGCAACATGGGAAACACATCGGCTACCGGCGTATGCTTCAGCAGAGATGCAGCCACTGGCGAAGACGTATTCAACGGCGAATGGCTGGTCAACGCACAAGGTGAAGACGTTGTAGCCGGTATCCGCACGCCACAACAAATTACAAAAGCCGGTTCGCAGAAATGGGCACAGATGCAGGAAATCAGCGAAGAGGAACGCGTGGCCAACTACCCTTCGATGGAAGAAGCCATGCCGGAAATCTACAAACAACTGGACGAATTGCAGACTAAACTTGAAAACCACTACCGCGACATGCAGGACATGGAGTTCACCGTTCAGGAAGGGAAACTCTGGTTCCTCCAGACAAGAAACGGCAAACGGACAGGAGCTGCTATGGTCAAGATCGCTATGGATTTGTTGCGCCAGGGACTAATTGACGAGAAAACAGCCATTGCACGCTGCGAGCCCAACAAACTCGACGAGTTGTTACATCCTGTTTTCAACAAAGAAGCTATCAAAAAGGCCAAAGTCCTGACACGTGGTTTGCCGGCCTCGCCTGGAGCCGCATGCGGACAAATCGTATTTTTCGCCGAGGACGCAGCAAAATGGAGTGCGGACGGACACAAGATAGTCATGGTACGTATCGAAACATCCCCCGAGGACTTGGCCGGTATGGCTGTAGCAGAAGGTATACTGACCGCACGCGGTGGTATGACCTCGCACGCAGCAGTCGTTGCCCGCGGTATGGGTAAATGCTGCGTATCAGGTGCCGGGGCCATTGACGTCAACTATAAAGAAAAAACGGTCAAGATTGACGGCGTTGTCCTGAAAGAAGGCGATTACATCTCACTAAACGGTACGACCGGACTTGTATACCAAGGCGAAATTCCGACACAAGCTGCCGAATTGTCCGGAGATTTTGCCGCACTGATGGATTTATGCAACAAATATACGCGTTTGAAAGTACGTACAAATGCAGACACGCCCCATGATGCTGCAGTAGCAAAGAACTTTGGGGCTGTCGGAATCGGACTTTGCCGTACCGAACACATGTTCTTCGACAACGAGAAAATAGTCGCTATGCGCGAAATGATTCTCGCACAAGACGAAGAAGGACGTAAAAAAGCCTTAGCCAAACTCCTACCCTATCAGAAAGAAGATTTCAAAGGTATCTTTAAGGCAATGGACGGCTATCCTGTCAATATCCGCCTGCTCGATCCCCCATTGCATGAATTTGTACCCCACGATAAGAAAGGACAGGAAGAAATGGCCGAAGCCATGGGCGTCACCGTCGAATACATCCATCAACGTGTGGAAAGTCTTTGCGAACACAACCCGATGTTAGGACACCGCGGATGCCGTTTAGGAAATACATATCCAGAAATTACACAAATGCAAACACGGGCCATACTCGGTGCCGCACTGGATTTGAAACGTCAAGGCTACAACCCGCAACCGGAAATCATGGTTCCTCTAATCGGTATCATGTATGAATTCGAAGCTCAGGAAAAAGTAATCCGCGCCGAAGCAGCAGCCCTATTTGCTGAAGAAGGAATAGAAATTCCGTTCAAAGTCGGAACAATGATAGAAATTCCCCGCGCAGCCCTGACGGCAGATAAAATTGCCTCACGTGCAGAATATTTCTCATTCGGCACAAACGACCTGACCCAAATGACATTCGGATATTCACGAGATGACATCGCATCCTTCCTGCCGGTATATCTTGAAAAGAAAATCTTACAGGTCGACCCTTTCCAAGTGCTAGATACCAACGGTGTCGGTCAGTTAATCGAAATTGCCGTCAAGAAAGGCCGTCATTCACGTCCTGAATTGAAATGCGGTATTTGCGGAGAACATGGAGGAGAACCATCTTCTGTAAAATTCTGCCATAAAGTCGGATTGAATTATGTCAGCTGTTCTCCCTTCAGAGTGCCTATAGCCCGTCTGGCTGCCGCGCAGGCTGCAATAGAAGATTAATAATCAATAATCTATCAATAAATAAAAGGATTGTGTCATAATTATTTTTTGACACAATCCTTTTATTTTACCCGTATATCCCGATAAAACTCATAAGTGATGTCAAAAATCTGTTTCGGACGGTGTGGAATTTGCGTCCGGGCCTGTTTTTTTGAAATCCAGGCCACCTCATTCAATATATAAGGCCTCGCGTATAAATTCGAAATGTCCACAGTTTATTTCTGTCCATATGCGGTTTCCGGCCACATACTCCGGAATGAACAATCGACAC
>CATXZX010000162.1 GCA_958404085.1 uncultured Prevotellaceae bacterium
TGTTATTGTATTCAGTCACCTGCTGGGTGGATAAGTTGGTAACTTTCCCTTTTACAAAGTAGGTGCCGTGATACTGGCTGACGAACTTGACAACTACAATACTGTAATCCTTCAAATTGCCATTCACATCAGTACTAATTTCATCCTGATTATGATCGACCAACCGGAAAGGGATTGCATAGTGCTTGTTCAAAGCAGTATTGTCTTCATAGAAAGCATCGGAGAAAGTCACTTTCACATCTGCTATTGCCAGATTCGGATTGCTAATTGTCATCTTGTTCGGATTAGCCAACTGATAATAGTTTTCCGGCATCAG
The DNA here is from genome assembly GCA_958404085.1 of uncultured Prevotellaceae bacterium. Classification (GTDB taxonomy): domain Bacteria; phylum Bacteroidota; class Bacteroidia; order Bacteroidales; family Bacteroidaceae; genus Alloprevotella. Next base: position 317 of record CATXZX010000162.1, read on the forward strand.
TGTCAAGCCCGTACCCTCCAGTAAAGACGGATCGATCTCGAACGTAGCCCAATCATCGGTATGCACCTCTCTTTTACCGCCAATAGCCACTCCTACCTTTATCGACATATCTGTATCGGCTACCAGTGTCCGCAGAGGTTTTTGCGAAGCAAAGTACACAGAACTCTTATCGTAGTCCTTTTCATAATCGTCATAACAAGCAGTCATCAGAACGCTTATCAGCCCTATCCATAATATATTTAGTCTTTTCATTGTAAATAAGTATTTATATCAACAGCACGTTATTCCCAACCCTGATTATTCATTAGATTCTTATTCTTTTCCAGCTCTGCATACGGTAGCGGCATGAAATAGTTTTTCACTTCATATTTCCGTTGTTCCACTTTCTGTACTTTGAAGCTGAATGTACCATCTTCCTTGCGGGTAACGGCAACACCCTCCACCTCTTCGTTCAACGGCAATACCCAACGACGCATATCAAAATAACGATGATTCTCGAAAGTAAATTCCAAGCGACGTTCGTTCTGAATCAACTTTCTGAACGAGTCCTTACTTTGAGCCATTTCATCCAGATAAAGATCAAAATTGATACCCCCGGCTTGCGAACGGATTGTTTTCAATATTTCGTATGCAGAATACAGACATCCTTCGGCTTTCACTGTCGGGTTGCCCCAAGCCTCATTGGCAGCTTCGGCAAAGTTAAGAAGAACTTCCGATTTTCGTAACAAAGGATTGTAATGAACCGAGTTTAATGTCTGAATCGGATTCAACATAGCCGATTTCTTGGAAACGAATTTAGCCAGGTAATAACCCGTACGTGTAGCATTCTCACTAAACGAAGGAGAATCTTTTCCACCCTCGGACATATCCAACGGCTGACCGGAATCGCCAAATGTAGCACTATGATAGTAGACATTCAGTGCAAAGCGATTATCCAGTACGGCATAAAGCTGCGTCAGATCGAAATCAGGATCAGACAGATCGACACCGGAACGGACATCGGTTGCCGGATAACCAGTCAGGGGAAACACGCAGCAGTCCAAAGCACCACGCAGGTGTATGTTGCGGCCGTTCAGCATCACGTGATGTTTACCTTGCTCCACCTTACGCATTCCGAAAGCGGCCTTCTGCGTATCTTTCGCCTCACCTACTTCCAAACGGGCCTCCACCTCGTAAAGAGCAGGATTGAACTCGTCCCAAAGTTTCACCTCCTTGCCGAAATCTATTGCATGCGAAACAACGTTTTCGGGCTCGCTGAGGGCTACTTTCTGAGAGCTTGTCTTCACCACCGGGCCGTTCTTTTCGCGCAGCGTCCAGTATATCGTACCCTCCGCAGCCACGCCGGTCACGTTGTGGAGCATAGTTTTCACCTCCACCTGCCGTTTGTCTACATCGGGATAGACGTCGATACGATCTATATAGGTAGGCTCTTTCGCCTGAAGCTCCATTTTTCCCACAACGCCGTTCCAGTTGGTCTGCGTGTACTCCGTCGTACCATGATTCCACTGGTCCATCGGATATTTCAGGCGGTTGTCCACGCACAAGGTCAACGTGTGCATGCCCGGAGTAAGCTGTTTGGTAAGCACGAAGCGGTTCGGTGTACTCAAACGTTCGTCCCACGAAGCAAGCGCTCCGTCTACGTAGACCGCCGTTTCCCAGTGACAACGCTCCAGATGAAGTATAATTTCCTTGCCGGACCACGATTCGGGTATCGACACCTCGCGCTGGTACCACGCCTGGCCGCAATATTCGAATTTACGGGTAAGCCGGTCTACGTAGCGTGCCGTGGTCATGATTCCCTTGCCGCCCTGGTCGGTCGTACCGGGCAATACGATGGTTTCCGTCAGCTTTGCCTGATAAAGTTCCGAGCCCGGCGTTTTACCGAAGCCCATCGGATCGAGCTGGAAGCGCCATGTCCCCGACAAATCGAGTTGCTGAGGCGAAGGCTGCGCCCACACGGAAGTGCAGCAGAACAGCGCCCAAGTCCATACAATATGCTTTCTTTTCATCTGTCAATCTGTTTGATTAATAGTTTTTTCATTCTGGGTGCAAAATAACTCCTTTTTTTACACCGGCGGAATAGACAAAATTACAATAAGCATGGACTATTTTCCGAAAGTCGTTTTCATTCAACGAACGTTGGCCGTCCAAGACCGGACAACGTCCCTATTCGTCCGTCCGGAGTGTACGGACAGCGGCCAGCAGTTGCGCCTCCGTAGCCAACGGGTCGTCCGTATAAATAAAACGCAGGATTCCCTTTTTATCTATAATGTACGTGCGCGGAATCGCACTGGAGGCAAACAGGTTATAGATGCGGCGGTCCGTCTGCGCCGAATAAGGGAGCGTCAGGCTGTTCTGCCGCCAAAACGCCGCTATCGAGGTTTCGTCTTCTTCCCGGCTGATACAGACAAAACGCACAGCGCCGTCCTCCCGGTACGCATCGCACACCCGTTGCAAGACAGGAAGCTCGCGCCGGCAATCGTTGCAGGACGTATTGAAAAAAGTCAAGACCACCACCCGGCCGTCGCGCACACTGCTATCGTACAAGGTGCTGTCCGACAGCACGACCCGGAACACCGGCTGCACATCGCCCACACGCAGTTCCGCGCCGCCGGCCGGCTGTTCGTCGTTTATACAGGAAGCAACCAGCCCGCATACGGCGGCCAGGACCGACGAAAGGCAGATTTTCTTAAAACACATCCCGTTTTTTCTCATCATCCACATGCTGTTTCAAAGTTTAAGCCCGGCTATCATTTCCGGCTACGAAAACAGAAAGAGGCGGACAACGCAGCATCCGCCTCTCTCCATACATATCGTTTCCTATCAAAGTACATCAATCTCAGCCACAGCCACCTGCTTGCCGCCGGGAGCCATCTCCGTCACCTCGATGCGCATGTAGCGTCCCTTGACCGGCTGTTTGAAGTAATGGTAACGCTTGGTCGGATCGTTTATCAAGTTTCCGAACTCGAACGTCTCCACTTGCGTCCATTCCGTACCGTCATCGCTGACCTTCACGACACCCTTCGCCATCATGCCATCCTTGCGTTGCGGCACCGGCGTATAGGCAAATCCGTTCATCCGGCAGACGGAAGAAAGATCGATAACCATATAGGCCGGACCATTTCCCTCGGCCAGCCAATACGTAGCCGGATTTTCGTCGAAGGCTGCCGCAAGCGGATTCTTTTCGGCCTGGCCGCTCACACCGGCCGGTGTCCAGTTTTTCTTCGGCAAGCCGATCGTTTCCTGCAACAGAGGTCCCGTCTCGCCGTTCAGTACCGACACAGCCTGCAATTTGCCCTGTTCCATCATGAACGGACCCGTATATTCCTTCGACGAAGCCGTAGGTGTCGTTCCGTCGGTCGTATAGACTATCTTCATGCCTTTGTTCAAGTTCTTGGCTACGCTCTCGCCGTGAGGTTTCCAGCCGAAGCGGTTCTGATAAACATCCAGGCTCACCATACCGTTGCGGTCGCGCGCCACCTGGAGGCGTGGCGGACGAGCCTTGTAATAGTGAGCCGAAACGGTAGCGATGCCCGGTGTCATTCGGGCACCCTCCACACGGATGCGGAGCCGGTCGGTCGTTACGTCGGCAAAGCGTAGGATGCGTTTATAGCCGATGTTCGTAGCCGAGGCCACTTCTTTCCACTGTCCGTCCACCCAGGCATCCACGGCATGCTTCTCCACACGCTCGCTACGCTTCGTAATGGCCTCCTGGATAAGCAGACGGTTCAGCGTAATCGGTGTGGGAGTCGTTATCTCGATGCTTTTGCCCGCAGCCACCTCTACGAAGGTATTCAGGTCGGTATCGAGAACTGCTTTCGGGCCTTTGGCTTTCTGCAACAGATTGGTGCCGTAGGTATCGGCTATGCGCCGTCCCGCTTCCTTCAACGACTTCACGTCCTCGTCCGAGAAACGTCCCTCGCGGTTGGGCGGGATGTTGAGCAGGAACGTAGAGTTGCCGCCCACGGCACGTTCGTACATGTCGAACACATCGTCGGCATCGCGCACACGCTGGCGGTCATCGTCGCGATAGAACCAGCCCTCGCGGATGGAAGTATTCGTCTCGGCCTGCTGGTAATGCAGGTATTTAGCCTTATAGAGTCGTTCGCGGCTGCCCAAGTCCACATCCATCATGTCGGGAAAGACCGTAGCCGTATCGGGGTCCTGCGGATAAGGGATGATGTTCCACTCCGTATCGCGCGTACCGCCGGCTTCGTTACCGCACCAGCGAATGTCCTCACGGCCGAAGATGACAGCCTTCGGCGCAAGGGTATGAATCAGTTTTTTCCAGGCCATATAATTGTAGCGCTGCCCTCCCTTGCGTTTGGGGTGGGCACCGTCGAACCACACCTCGTGAATGGGACCGTACTCGGTCAGGAGTTCGAAAAGCTGGTTCAGGAAATATTCATTGTAGTCGTCCACCACGAACTTGAACTTGGCCTTGTTCTTGAACGGACGTCCGGGCACCTCGCGCGGAATGGTGCGTTCGGTGTATTTGCTCAGGTTACCGTAGAGACCCTCGGGGTTCTCTATCTGATAGAGGTCGGCCGGCGACAGGTAAATGCCGAGTTTCAAGCCATACTTCTGGCACGAAGCCGACAGGTCGCGCAGGATGTCGCCCTTACCGTCGCGGAATCCGGTCGACATGATGCCGTGTTTCGTATAACGGGTCTGCCAAAGTACGAATCCGTCGTGGTGTTTCACCGTCAGAAGCACCATTTTCATACCGGCAGCCTTCATGGATTCGCACCACTGGTCGGTATCCAGATTCTTCAGGTCGAAGATGCGCGGGTCCTCCTTACCGTTTCCCCACTCCATGCGGGTAAACGTATTGGGACCGAAGTGAATAAACGCGATGTACTCGTTGCGCAACGCCTCCAACTGGTTGGGGGTCGGAACGATGTGGGCCGCCTTTTCAATGATCACTTCCTTGCTGTCACCCGGAAGCACAGGCAGTGTGTTGGTATAGGGTATACCTTTCGTCTGGGCCGGCACATAGGCCGTCCAAACCGTGCCGGCACACACAACCAGCAGTGTTTTCATCATATTCATACAGTCTCTCTTTTAATTACGCAAAGATAATCTTTTTTTTTCATTTGCCTTTCGTTTCCTTAAAAAAATATTGCTGTCCGATAAAAGTTAGTAAAGATATGAAAGTATGGCTCAACTGC
>CATXZX010000163.1 GCA_958404085.1 uncultured Prevotellaceae bacterium
AAGGACAAGTTTGGAGTGTCAAACAACATAGCAAGTTTTACTGTGCGAAATTGTAGGAATTGAATCAATGCCATGGACCGCTCCTGCGCTCTGCTACGTTATGTGGTGTACACCAGAAATTTTCATTCAGTCAAGTATCGGACAGGAAGTAAAGCTTCCGGAAGATTACCGTCAGTGTCATCTTGCCTCAAAGTATATGATGCAGATCGGTCAGAAATCTCAGTTGCTCTCCGAGGCACAGAAAGACAGCGTCAGGACTTTTTTACCGGAATTAGGACAGGATGTATTGGACTACAATGACAGACTGGAGCAGAAAATGGCGTTTATTAATGAGCAGGGTAAATCACGGATATGCACTTTGTCCAACGATAAGATTATTGACAATGATATTCTTTCAGCTATCCTTGAGCCTTATCGAGGACGCCCGGTATTGTTAGACCTATGGGAAACGACTTGTGGTCCATGCCGAATGGCTTTCAAGCATATGCATGATAAAAAGATTGAGCTTGCTGACCGTATCCACTTCGTGAACATAGCAAGCGAACGCTCCGATCTGGCTACTTGGGAACGCCTTGTGCCGAGTTATATCGGCGACCACTATCGCCTTACAGAGCAACAACTCCTTGCCCTGCACAGTCAGTTGCCGTGTGACACAAACGGAGTCCCCATATGGGTATTGGTCAACGCCGACGGCAGTATACACCATGCTTTCATCGGGTGGGGCAATATCGACACTATTATGAAGGAGATTGAACCTGTGCTGCAATAATAAGGTGAGTAACAAAGAATTTTCCATATTGTTTCGATTATAGTCTTAAAAACAGTCTTGGTTCACACGCAGTTACCGATACTGGCATGTAATCACAAAACCGGACACCGACGCGAAAGCTGACACTTGTGGCGGCTATGGCGATGGTGGCCGTATTGGTAACGCCGGAAAGCTATCAGGAAATATCGGCGGAAGCTGTCTCGGTGTCAATGACACGGAGCAGGTCAGCCAACTTCAGTAATCGTATTAAAGGCACACTGACGCCCGGCGCCACATGCAATATGGCTCGTCGGGCGCGTGTGCCGCTTTGCGTAGTACCCGGTTCTACAGACATTCCGGATTTTCAGCCATAAGTGGCAACCTATGGCCGACTAAATCCGGACATGTCTTCACGGCAGGCGGTTTTGGCGAGTGCGCGAGGCAGAACCGCCCCGACCCTCTCGGGCTGGGGCGATTGCCATTTCAAGAACTCGGATTAAGCTGCCGTTTCCTCCGTCTGCGGTGTCTCGGCTGCCACGCTGACGGTGATTTCGTCCGCGTCAAGCATTCGAGCGATTTCGGGAATGAGGGTTGCGAATTTGAGGGATATAATTATTCCAATAAATACCCTCTACCTAATGCCACATATCAATATTCCCATGCTTTTATGCTGATAATCCTTATTTTTTCTCGTTTTAATCTTTTTGGCAAGCATTTTGTTGTATTATAAATACATTATTAGAATAATCCCTATCTTTGCAAATAAGAACTATTAGTACTATCTATGAACAATCAATTTTCGCCACGAGTTTCTCAAGTTCTCGTTTTCAGCAAAGAAGAAGCCTGCAGGCTCCAGAACGAAGCTGTTACGCCTGAACATCTCTTATTAGGCTTATTACGCGAAAACGAAGGAACTGCATTACAATTACTACGACAGCTCCATATACGACTTGATTCCATAAAAAAAGAAATAGAAGGACGTATCGGTATACGAGAAAAAGTATATCCGCCCATTCAGCCCGAAGATGTTACACTCAACGAGGCCTCATCACGAATCATCAAACTCGGTATTCTTGAGGCACGATTGATGAAATGTACACTCTTCGACACAGAACATTTATTATTGGCCATTTTACGCGACAATCAAACACTGGCCAGTGAAATCTTAATGAAATACGATGTCAGATATGAAGAATTATTCCAAATTCTGACACAAAAACACGATGTACAAAACGGATTCGGTTTTGATGATGACGAGGATGAGCTCCAGGACAGCCCCGAACAACCGCATCAGGACAAGAATACCGCCACCTCCTCTATCCCCCGTCGCAGCAACAGCGACACTCCTATGCTAGATCATTTCGGGATAGACTTGACGAAAACGGCCGAAAAGGGGAATTTAGACCCCGTCGTAGGACGTAATAAAGAAGTTGAGCGCATCGCGCAAATCCTAAGCCGACGCAAAAAGAACAATCCCATACTGATAGGCGAACCCGGTGTCGGGAAAAGTGCCATTGTGGAAGGATTGGCCCTCCGCATTATTCAAAAAAGAGTTCCACGTTCCCTTTTCAACAAGCGCATCGTAGCCTTGGATATGGCCTCCGTCGTTGCCGGGACCAAATACCGCGGACAATTTGAAGAGCGAATCCGAAATATCATCGGGGAATTACAAAAAAACTCGGACATAATTTTATTTATCGACGAAATCCATACGATTATCGGTACCGGTTCTACTCCGGGTTCAATGGATGCCGCCAATATGCTTAAGCCGGCATTAGCCCGCGGAGAAATGCAGTGCATCGGTGCCACAACCATCGACGAATTCCGAAAATCCATTGAAAAAGATGGTGCACTCGACCGACGTTTTCAAAAGATTATGGTAGAACCAACCAGCGTCGAAGAAACACTTCAGATCCTAAACAACATCAAAGACAAATACGAAGACCACCATAACGTCCGTTATACAGATGATGCCATCAATGCATGCGTAAAACTGACAGAACGTTATATTTCGGACCGTTGTTTCCCAGACAAAGCTATCGACGTACTCGACGAAGCCGGTTCCAGAATTCACGTGATGAATGCCAACGTATCAAAGGAAATCGAAGAACAGGAAAAAGCCATTGACGAACTGCGTACGCTTAAAGACCATGCAGTAAAACATCAGGAATTCGAGAAGGCTGCCATGCTGCGTGACCAAATCGAACCGATGGAACAACAATTGGAACAGATGAAAGACGCATGGGAAAAGGAAATGAAAGAAAGACGCGAAATCGTCGATCGACAACAAATCGAAGAAACAGTTTCCCTGATGAGTGGCATTCCGGTCCAGAAAATGGAACAAGCCGAAAACATACGGCTAAAAGGCATGAAAGAAACATTACAGCAGCAGGTCATAGCACAAAATACGGCTATCGACAAAATTGTAAGAGCCATCATGCGCAGCCGGCTCGGAATTAAAGACCCCAACCGCCCCATTGGCACATTCATGTTCCTTGGTCCGACAGGAGTCGGAAAGACTTTATTGGCCAAACGACTTGCTGAATACATGTTCGGAACGCCCGATGCCTTGATTCGTATAGACATGAGCGAATACATGGAAAAATATTCTGTCAGTCGCTTAGTCGGAGCCCCTCCGGGATACGTTGGATATGATGAAGGAGGACAACTCACCGAAAAAGTAAGACGCAAACCCTATTCCATCATACTGCTGGACGAAATCGAAAAAGCACACGGCGATGTATTCAACCTGTTGTTGCAAGTCATGGACGAAGGACGCCTGACCGACAGCAACGGGAGTACAATCGACTTTAAAAACACGGTCATCATCATGACATCAAACTGCGGAACACGCCAAGTAAAAGATTTCGGACGTGGTATCGGCTTTTCGTCACCATACGGCATCGACGAACAGAACCAACTTTCAAACAATATCATAGCCAAGGCTCTTAATAAGCAGTTTACGCCGGAATTCCTTAACAGGATTGATGAAATCATAACCTTCGAGTCCCTGACAGAGGAATCCATTGAACAAATATGCGAAATAGAATTGCATTCGCTCTCCAAACGTATGGAAGAGATGGGCTACATACTGGATATCGAACCCTCAGCCAAAAAATTTATCGCAACAAAAGGATTCGACAAACAATATGGAGCCAGACCTCTAAAACGGGCCATACAGACATACGTCGAAGACAAAATATGTGAACGACTCATGCAGGAAGAAGTTACCCAACCTTGCCGCCTAACCATCGGACATGAAGAAGGCAAAGAGGAACTGAGCCTGAACTTGAGATCTTTGTAAGATTTTTATCCATTGTTATTAGAGCAGACATAAAAGCATGAACGGCGATCACGGACTATTGAGGAATGAAGAAAAGATTCAATTCTTTTTCTTATACAAGGAACTGAAACGATTGGTTCCTGAAGTTGCTGACGGTATCAAGTATAGAAAGATAAAATGTCTGATCAAACAAAATATCGAGCAACATGGCAATACACGCAACGCATTCGGACACAACCCTCTTCTGCTGGCACTCGAAACATGCAAACTTGCATACGACGAAATAGGGCTTAAATCCGACGCATTGATCGCTTGCATGCTTCGCTCGTGCATTAATAACGAGGAGAACCTGAATGACATCAAAAATTTGTTTGGGAATAGTGTTTTCGGCATTCTGCACGGACTTTCACGCATTGACGGACTCTACAAAAAAAATCCAAGCATCGAAAGCGAAAATTTTCGGAACTTATTGATTTCGTTTGCCGAAGACATGCGTGTTGTGCTGATAATGATAGCTGACCGCGTCAACATCATGCGAAAAATCAAAGATGTCGAGAACAAAGAGGCGCAACAACAAGTTGCAATGGAAGCAGCCTATCTGTATGCTCCATTAGCCCACAAATTGGGTCTCTACAAACTCAAAAGCGAATTGGAAGATCTTTCCATGAAATATCTGGAGCATGATGCGTATTACCATATCAAGGAAAAACTGAATGCGACCAAAAGGGCTCGCGATGAATACATTGAAAAATTTATAGCCCCTATCGCGCAAACATTGAAAGAAGCCGGGCTTACCTTTCACATGAAAGGACGGACAAAAAGCATCCATTCGATATGGCAAAAAATGAAGAAACAACAATGTGCCTTCGAGGGGGTATATGATTTGTTTGCCATACGTATTATTCTGGATTCGCCCATCGATAAAGAAAAACAGGAATGTTGGCAAGTATACAGCCTCATCACAGATAAATACCAGCCAAACCCCAAAAGGTTGCGCGACTGGTTGTCGATACCCAAAAGCAACGGTTACGAAAGCCTGCACATAACGGTATTAGGGCCGGAGCAAAAATGGGTAGAAGTACAAATACGCACCCAGCGGATGGACGATATCGCAGAACACGGCTTAGCCGCACATTGGCGGTATAAAGGAGTCAAAAGCGGCGACAGCAGTATTGAAGATTGGTTGGCCAACATCCGGAATGCCCTCGAGAACAATGATGACCTGCAATTAATGGACCAGTTCAAAACAGGTCTGTACGAAGATGAAATCTATGTATTCTCGCCCAAAGGCGATCTCTTCAAATTGGCCAAGGGAGCAACTATTCTGGACTTTGCATACCATATCCATTCGCGAGTAGGCAACCAGTGTGTCAGCGGAAAGGTAAATGGGAAAAACGTAACCATGAGAC
>CATXZX010000164.1 GCA_958404085.1 uncultured Prevotellaceae bacterium
CATCCTGCTTATCAGAATCTTGCCCGAAGATGCTGTATCGGTCAGTACAGGAATCTCGCCCGCCACCAAGTGCTGCTTCAGAAACGTAACGTCATATTCCTGTGCAATCCCCTTGAACAGAACTCCCTGAAAGGCCGAATCGGCCTTCAGCATCCCCAGTTTGCTGGAATAACGCTGTACATGGCTGACATTCGGTATTTTCTTGATTTTCTGTACAAGGGAGTCATCGGTTACAATCGGCGTATATTCTGTTTCGTCCTGCGAATCCACATTCATAACCTCGACGTGCGCCCCCATACCGATGACTTTCGAACGAATCTGACTCTTGAATCCAAGTACGACACTTGTCGAGACAATCATCACGACCAATCCGACGGCTACTCCCAACACAGCTATACGCATCGTAGGCAGGGAAACACGTTGTTCCTCGCCCTTATGCCGGAATAAACGATTTGCAAAGAAAAATGGAAAACTCATCAGCCGACTCTGCCCGGGTAAACTTCCAATGCCTTACTCAACACGGTCAACGCCTTCAACAGGTCTTCTTTTTTCAACACATACGCTATGCGGACCTGATCGATTCCGGCACCGGGAGTCGTATAGAAACCCGCAGCTGGAGCCAGCATCACCGTCTCACCCTCGTACTCAAAATCCGTCAGACACCAAGCACAAAACTTCTCGGCATCGTCCACCGGCAAACGGGCTACGGTGTAAAACGCCCCCATAGGTATCGGTGAATAGACCCCGGGAATACGGTTCAAACCGTCTATCAGACATTTCCGACGCTCTACATACTCGTCGTACACATCGCGGATATAGTCATCCGGAGCATCCAACGATGCTTCTGCCGCTATCTGTCCGATCAGCGGCGGACTCAAACGGGCCTGACAAAACTTCATGACAACCTTACGAAGTTTCTCGTTTTTAGTAATCAAGGCGCCGATGCGTATGCCGCACTCACTGTATCGTTTCGACACGGAGTCTATCAATATCACGTTGTCCTCGATGCCTTCCAGATGGCATGCCGATATGTAGGGAGAACCGGTATATATAAAATCACGGTAAACTTCATCCGAAAACAGATAAAGGTCATATTTTTTCACCATGTCACGGATCTGGTTCATCTCACGCCTCGTATACAGATAACCGGTCGGATTATTCGGGTTGCAGATGAGGATTGCCCGCGTACGCTCGTTTATGAGTTCTTCGAACTTCTCGACCTTAGGCAACGAAAAGCCTTCGTCGATGGTTGTCGTGATAGTCCGGATAACAGCTCCTACCGAAATGGCAAAAGCCATATAATTGGCGTACGCCGGCTCGGGAACGATAATCTCATCACCCGGATTCAGACATGCCATAAAGGCGAACAGTACAGCCTCCGAACCGCCAGTCGTGACGATTATATCATCCGGCTCCAACATGATCTTATATTTGGCGTAATAATTCACCATTTTTTTTCGATAACTGTAAAATCCCTGGCTCGGGCTGTATTCCAACAAAGTACGGTCTACGTTTTTGATTGCATCAAGGGCCTCTTGGGGGGTAGGCAAATCGGGCTGGCCTATATTAAGATGGTATACATGAATACCCCGTTCTTTGGCTTCGGTAGCTAAAGGAGCTAATTTCCGAATCGGAGATTCGGGCATATCATTACCCCGTTGAGATATATTCGGCATTACTTTATTATTTCTACGATTTTACAATAAGAACAGCAAAGATACGATTTTCGTTCATAATATGCGACCGTAAGAACAAAAACTATTCATGAACAACGCATAAGCCTAATACTTGGTATTCGTCCTTACCCGCATTCAAATAATAATCAGAACCTATCCAGACCGTATTCGGAAGTTCTGCATTCAAATCCATAATCCTGCAGGCCGGACCATCATACTGAAACTCTATGACTTTATTTGTCAGAACCGTTCCATCCCCCAGGTGCAGGCGTTTTACAGCTATCCGCTTCATCAAAAAACTCTTTATTACTTTCCTCGGACTTTTCGTTTGGGTGAAGGACGATACAGACGTTGTTCCTTCCCCGTATGTACGGAATCCACGACCAGCGTATCTTTTGCAATTAGCGCCGTGTCTTTTCGAATTATCTCCCTACTCTTTTTACGGATATGCAGCAGCGTCATGTCCGACAGTTCGAGCAGTTGTTCTTTCGTATCGGGAAACGCATTGGTATAAACAAAACCTATCAATTCCTTCAACGGCAGTTTTTCATCGGTCGCCAAGGTAACCGTTGAATGTCCGTTACCATAAAACATCATGGAGCGTGAAGATATCGAATCATTTGCATAACGGGCCATTAAGGCTACGACAGCTTCTTTCCTTAACTCCTGATTTTTAAAACTTGTCTGTATGTGGAAAAGATAACGGTCGCCGGGCATGAATGTGGAATCGGGCGTATAGGCAAACGACATACGGTTGTATCCCGGAGTTGTCCGAAGTAGATAATCGGTATCTCCAGACCAAATATTCGAGGTATCGCCCGAGGCAGAAACGGTAAAACGAGGTTTTTCCGCATTACCGCCCACAGAGACAACAATATCGGCATAACGTTGGTTCACCTCCTTATAAATATTGAACAAGCGCGACGTATGGCGTGTATACCACACCAAAGAAGAATCGAAGTCGGCCGCTGTTATTTTATATTTCCGAAAAACAGCTTCTACATATTGTTTTTCGCGAAACGAAACGCTGTCTTTTGCCTGCGAAGCCATTGCACACGCCAGATGATAGTCATAAAGCACATCTTCCATCAGCGCTTCGCTCAATATTCTGTCCGGAACTTTCGTCTCACACGCAAACAGCCCCGTCAACAGCAAGGCTGAGCCCAAAAGATGCAATAACGTTCTCATTTTTCAGGAGTTGACTGTTTCGGACCATTGTCCATAACAAGACGTTGACGATAAAACAAAATCAGACTCACACCGCCACAACTAATGGCACTGTCAGCAAAATTAAATACCGGACTAAAAAAGATAAAATGCTTTCCGCCCAAAAAAGGAACAAAATCAGGCCATACCGTATCGATAATGGGAAAATAGAACATATCTACGACATGTCCTCCCATAAAAGGAGCATATCCCTCACCCAAAGAGACTAATTTTGCGGGAAGAAAGGGCAGACTCTCGCTAAAGAACAAACCGTAAAAAGCATTATCTATCAAATTTCCCACAGCACCGGCCAAAATCAGCGTCAGACAGACAATCAGACCGGACGGACTCTTCGCTTTTATCATTTTTACGATGTACCATACAAGCAGAACTATGGCAAACAACCGAAAAGTAGATAGAAAAACCGTACCGATAAAATCCCAGCCGAAAGCCATTCCGTCGTTTTCTGTAAACAGGATGTAGAACCAATCAAAAATATGAATGCTTTCATGCAGACACATCGTTGTCTTGACGTACCACTTAATGGACTGGTCTACCAGCAGTACAGACAAAAGTATAAGAACAGCACCCCAGGTTTGCAGTCTTTGTACTTTACTCATTCCGTCTATTCTTTTTTATCTTGACAGCACTTTAATCTTTACGGTTCTTCATCTGTTTTGCCTCGATGCTGAGCGTAGCATGCGGTACGGCGCGCAAACGTTCCTTGGGAATCAGTTTTCCTGTGACACGGCAAATACCATAAGTTTTATTTTCAATCCGCATCAAAGCCATCTGCAGGCCGTTTATAAACTTTTGCTGCCGTACGGCCAATGTCGTCAGCTCTTCTTTATTCTGCGTTGTAGAACCTTCTTCCAACACCTTGAACGTCGGTGACGTATCGTGTACATCATTTCCTTCCGTATTCATGAGTACGGCCATCATCTGGTCGTACTCACGTTTGGCAAGGACTAGTTTCGAAAGAATCAGCTCCTTGAATTCGGCCAATTCCTCATCACTGTATCTTGATTTCTCCATTACGATTATCTTATTCGTTATCTTTTTCTATTTTCATATATACGGTAAAATCGCCCAAATCGACAGCAGGTGCGTTCAAACCGTCTACCAATTCCAACGCATTGGCCAACACCTGCCCGCTGATGTAATCGCGATATTGCTCAACAGCGGCAGCTATTCGTTCGTCCTTTTGGATCTGAACTATAATGCGGTCGGTTATTTCGAACCCATTGTCCTTTCGATAACCTTGTATGCGTTTAATTATCTCGCGGGCCAATCCTTCACGTTTCAGTTCTTCGGTCATTTCCAAATCGAGCGCCACCGTCCGATTTCCGTCGTTAGCCACTGTCCATCCCGGAATGTCCTCACTCACGATTTCAACGTCTGAGATTACAATTTCAACGTTTTGCCCATCGACACTCATCGTATAAGACGAGTTTTTCTCCAGTTCTGCAATCTGCGACTGAGTCATTTTCGAGACTTCATCGGCAACAGCTTTCATCAGTTTGCCGAATTTTTTGCCCATCACACGGAAATTACATTTCACGCGCTTCACCAACATGCCTTCTCCCTCCACGAAGTGCAATTCCTTTACGTTCACTTCGTCCAATATCAGGCGCTTGACTGCTTCTATACGCTCACGTTGAAGGGAATCGGACACCGGTATAGAAATACGCTGTAACGGTTGCCGCACAATAATGTGTTCATCTTTACGCAACGACAACACCATAGATGTAATCTTCTGGGCCATTTCCATCCGCATTTCCAGTTCACTGTCTATGAACTGTTCTTCTACATTCGGGAATGAAGCCAAGTGTACACTGTGTGTATCGTGTTCCGTCACACCATTCAAGTCTCTATATAAATAATCGGCATAGAAAGGAGCGATAGGTGCCATCAGGCGGGCTATTGTCTCCAGACATTTATACAAGACTTGGTATGCGCTCAATTTATTCTCATCCAGACTATTTCCCCAGAAGCGTTTACGGCTGAGCCGGACAAACCAATTCGACAAATCGTCCGTCACAAAATTTTCTATCAGGCGACCGGCTTTTGTCGGTTCGTACTCTTGGTAGCATCCGTCCACTTTCTTTATCAAGGTATTGAGAGCCGATAAAATCCAGCGGTCTATCTCCGGGCGCGATTCCAACGGTACGTCGGGCTGCTTATAGTCAAAGCCATCCACATTGGCATACATTGCCAGGAAAGAATAGGTCTGATACAGTTTACCGAAGAACGAACGGGCGACTTTCTGTACACCCTGTTCATCAAACTTAAGGTTGTCCCACGGAGACGAATTGGTTATCATATACCAACGCAAGGCGTCAGAACCGTATTGCTGTATAGCTCCGAAGGGATCCACGGCATTTCCAAGACGTTTGCTCATCTTGTTTCCGTTTTTATCCAGCACAAGACCATTGCTTATAACAGTCTTAAACGCCACGCTGTCGAATACCATCGTTGCAATAGCATGGAGCGTAAAGAACCTTTCTGTCAGCAGTCCGATTTCTTTGTTTGTCTGGGCGTGGAATGTACAGGC
>CATXZX010000165.1 GCA_958404085.1 uncultured Prevotellaceae bacterium
GGCTCTTATAAATACGTTTCAGGCGATAGGCCGGATAGCAAACACCCAACATGACAAGCAACGCATAGCCCGCCATACACAGCAGCATGGTGGAATACACGCCGGAAGAGGCTTCGGGTATATCGAACAGGAAGTTGATCCACTCCTGCACGATGCTCGACATAAGCAGGACGGCCAGCAGCGTAATGCCGACCTCGGTACTTATCCAGGCAAAGTTCTGCCTGAACGTTCCGCCCACGCTGATGCGTAACGAATACTCGCGCACGCGGCCCAGAAAGATGCTGGTAAGAATGGCTATGTAGTTGAAGAAAGCGCTCAGCAACAACAAAATACTGACGGCCGTAAAGGCAAGCGGATAAATCAGCACGCGCCACAATTGCGAAGGCACTTGGTTACCCAACAGGTGCGCCGTCCGCAACGGAGTAGCCCCGACTCTCATCCTTGCCACCTCTCCACCATTGATCATGGCCCACGCATTCTCCAGCGCCTCCACGTTTTTTGTCCGTACGACAGCTTGGTAGTTAAAGTTGTTCGACGCGGTACGGTCGTACTCGGCAATTGCATTGAAATTGCCCACCAGAATGTCCAGTTCCATGTTGCTCATAGGCTGGTTGTCCTCTATGATGGCCGACACTACATACACCCTGTCGCCCGGAAAGATGTAGCCGCCGGCCATGTGGACGCGCTGTCCCATGGCCTTGTCCTCCGAACCGAACATTTTCTTGGCCCGGCTACGCGTCAGCACCATCTGGTCGGGTACGGACAGGGCCTTGGCCGCATTGCCCCGCACGTTTTGCAGGTCGAAGATGCTGGCAAACACAGAATCGACGCCTCTCAGGAAGCTGCACTGCAAGTCATTTCCGGCGTCGTCCTTTAAAGTTGGTACGGTAGTTACAATCAGTGAAAGATCGGCGCCTTCGGGAAGGTCTTTTCGCATCTCCTCGTAGGTAGGAGCAGACAGATTCATCTGACAACCTGAGAACTCGCCACGATTGGCATACGCCAACGAATCCTCGTAAAAACGGACCTGGCACATATATACGTCCTCGTAGCCCTTGCGGAACGAGTCGTAATGAAGTTCATTCCAGATCCAGTTCAGGCTGTACGACAAACAAACGACGCCCAGCACCATGCCGAATACAGACAGCACGGTCTGCCACCCGTACTTGTAGAGGTGGCGCACTGCCTGCTTTGCATTCAAAATAAACAGATGGGTTTTCATATCATTCATGGATTTCCGTTACAACTTGTCCGTCGAAGAGGTTAATCACGCGGTTGGCAAAACCGGCGTCGCGCTGCGAGTGCGTAACCATTACAATGGTGGTTCCGTCTTTGTGCAGTTCGCTCAACAACTCCATCACCTCGCGGCCGTTCTTCGAGTCCAGGTTACCCGTAGGCTCGTCGGCCAGAATCAGTTTGGGGCGCGACACAACGGCACGCGCAATGGCCGTACGCTGTTGCTGGCCGCCCGAAAGCTGTTGCGGAAAGTGCTTTGAACGGTGGCTGATGGACATACGCTGCATGGCCTCCTCCACGCGCCGTTTGCGCTCGGCCGTAGGTACTCCCATGTAGAGCAAAGGCAGCTCTATGTTCTCGTAAACCGTCAATTCGTCTATCAGGTTGAAACTTTGGAACACGAAGCCGAGTACGCCCTTGCGCAACGTATTGCGCTGCTGCTCGCTGAATTTCGACACGTCGGTCCCGTCCAGGAAATACTGGCCGGCCGTAGGGCTGTCCAGCAGACCCAGGATATTCAGCAAGGTAGATTTTCCGCATCCCGAGGGCCCCATCACAGCCACGAACTCACCTTTTTTCACCTCTAAGCTCACGCTGTTCAAAGCCCAGGTCTCAACTTCTTCCGAACGGAAGATTTTCTGTAAATCAATGGTCTTAATCATACTCTCTCATCTTTAGTTTGTGAATATTTTATCTGTTATTTTCGTTCGTTCCGTTCATTATAAAAAAGAACAGGCATAAAGAAACGCACATGAAAAACCGTTCGAAACAAGTACACGTCCCTCCATGTCCTGTCTTTTTATCTAACACAATTCATTACTCCCTAATCTATCATCTTTTTATACATTTTACGATAAAAAACATATCAAAAACCGTGCCAAACGCGTAACCGTTTATTTATCAGACACCTACTAAAAACACACCCGGAAGGCCCATGTGCGAAAACGCGCAAAACGCGTGCGGAAACGCACGCCGCGCACATCTTCCTAACACAAACATTCCGGAGAAGGCCACAGCATGTACTGTCCGCCCTCTCCGGAATATCCGTTACGCCCGTACGCCGCCGGAGCGGTACGGAAGCCTGCGTTTTCCGCTAAAACTCAAGCATGACGCGCGCGTTCACCTGTCGCCCGGTCAGATAATTGGGTACGGCAAACTGATGGTTGGTGACGTCTGTTACCCAATAGTAAGAATTCACATTGTTTATGCCCAAAACGTTGAAAACGTCCAGTCCGAGCCACACATTACGGAAATAGCGGGCCCAACCCGTACGGTGATCCCTCGCTTCGTTGTTCAGCAACCGATAGCTGAGCCCCATGTCCACCCGTTTGTAGGCCGGCGCACGAAACGTATGCGCCTCGCGTCCCGTATGGGGAGCACCGAAGGGAAGCCCGTCGGCAAACGCTCCCTTCAACGTCATGCGCCAGCGGTCCGTTCCGGGGAAATAATCGGTGAAGAATACGGAGAAATTGTAGCGCTGGTCCGTGGGACGGGGCAACCATTGCCCGTTCAGTTTTTCCTTGGTAGACATCAGCGAGAACGTGACCCACGAATCCGTGCCCGGCACAAACTCGCCGAACAGTTTGAAATCTATTCCCGCAGCATATCCCTTGCTCATGTTCTCTCCGTAGTATACGATGCGCACATTGTCTACGTTATACGGTATCAGCCGGCTCAGCGCCTTGTAGTAACACTCCGCCGTAAAACGGAACGGACGGTTCATCATGCGGAACTGATAGTCGCCCCCCAACAGGAAATGGATGGAACGCTGCGAACGGATGCCCTTGTTCAGGTTCACCGACGTATTGCCTCCCACCGTCACCGTATCGCGCAGTTCCTTATAGAACGGAGCCTGGTAGTAGAGTCCCGTGGCAAAACGGAACGTAAAGCGGTCGTCGAAGTCCGGTATCAGACCTACCGAAACACGCGGACTCCACAACGACTCCCGGTTCCAGTCCCAATACGAAAAACGCAGTCCGTAGTTCAGCGTCAGCCTGCCGATACCCGACTCCAGCCGTTGCGTGTTCTGCAGATAGGCCTCCATGCGACCACTCGCTATGCGGTTGTGCGAACGCAGGCTGTAGAACAGTTGCAGGCGGTCGGGACGATGCGGAACGGAATAGCCCGAGGAATCCCTCATCTCCCACTCCACACTGTTTTCCCGTACCCGTTCGTTCTTCCAGCTTACACCGGCGCGCAGTTCGCCGGCCTTCCACCGGTTCCGCCAGTTCAGCATCAGGTTCACGACGTCGGCCTTCAGGAAGTTGCGGGCATGCTCGCGATACGTCCCTACGCCCAGTTCTTCCTGCGTGGTGGCCTCGTTCAGCCAGTATTCGCCCTGTATGTCGTATTTCTCCTCTTCGTGTGTCGAAAAGGCCGAAGCCGTAAACGACAGGTCGGCCGCCTTGCCGAAATGCCGGCTCAGCGTCAGCGCGCCGAAGTAGGTACGGAAGAAATCCTTCTCCCGGCCGTCAAAATAGACGCGGAAGGATTTTATATCATCCATCGTACCGAAACTCGTCTCGCGGTCCGAGGGCTCGAAGTTATAATGATTGTCCGAAATGTTCCCTATCAGGTCCAGTGTCCAGCGCGCATTCGGCCGCCAGCTGAGGTAGGTCTGGCAGTCCAGAAAGCGCGGATTGTATTCTCCCTTCGTGTCCATCGTCCCCAGCAGGTAACGGGTGGTCTTGTAACGCACGCTGTTCATCATGCTGAAACGCTTGTTGCCGAACCCCACGTAGGCCCCGGCCCCCAGCAGGCTGGCCTGTGCCGAAGCCTCGAATGCCGTGGGCCGCTTGTAGGTGATGTCGAGTACCGACGACATGCGGTCGCCGTAGCGCGCCTCGAAGCCTCCGGCCGAAAAGCCGATGTTCTCCACCATGTCGCTGTTGATGATGCTGAGCCCCTCCTGTTGTCCGGAGCGGACCAGCATCGGGCGATAAATTTCGATGCCGTTCAGGTATACGCAGTTCTCGTCAAAACTGCCGCCGCGCACGTTGTACTGCGAACTCAGCTCGCTGTGCGTACTCACTCCGGCCTGTGTGGCGATGAGTTCCTCCACGGCATTTCCCGTAGCACTCGGAGCCTGTTTTCCATGTTTGGGAGTCAGGCTCTGCATCGTTCCGGACTGAATGCGGAGCCCCCTTACGCCCGTCTCCTGCAGGACAATGTCGTTCGGTGCCAGTGTCATGTCTATCCGCACGGAGTCGCGCGGACTGACCAGCACACGCTTGCGCGTCCGGTAGCCGAACATCGAGAAGACCACCGTCACGCTGTCCCGGCTCACGGTGTTCAGGATATACCGCCCCTTGAGGTCGGTCAGGACACCCAGCCCGCCGCCTTGCACCTTCACCATGACGAATTCCATCGGATCGCCTTTTTCGTCAGACACGGTCCCCTTGATTTTCAAACTCCGCTGTGCCAGGAGAGGTCCGGGCAGTACCACCAGCAACCAGACAGCCACACGGAGAAGGAAGTTTAGGCTATATTTCATGAGAAAACATTCTTTTTTTCGATTCAGTCTGAATAAAAAACGGTTCAGCCGCTGTTTCCGTATGCGAAGATACGGATTTATTTCCACATCGGGGCCACGTCCTCCCCCTCCGGTGCCTCCCATTCGCCACGAAGTCCCTTGTTTTTCGAAAAACGGGCCAGCTTTTTCAAAAAACAAGGGACTTCGTCGTACGCCGCCGCCCTTAAAACTTTTTTAAATCTATTTCGGTTATTATTTTGTTAATCTGTTTTTAATCGCTATATTGCGCTCGTAATTCTTTCAAGCCATCAGCCATGGACACGATTCTTTTAATTTCCACAGCAACAGGAACACCCGAAACCGTGAAAGCCGAAAATGAAAACTTCGAATGCAAAAACGGAGCAAGCATGAGCCTTCAGCTATTCGAGAACAAACCCTTTTAACCCCTTTTAGTCATGAAGAAATTTTTATCTACTCTGATTGCGAGTATTGCCTGCCTCACGGCCTTGCATGCACAAGAGACGAAGGAATATACCTTCGAGCTGAGTTTTGATGCAAAATACGTAGAATTATATCCGATGTTGTCCATTGGAGAGAGCTACCCGTACAAATCCGCATATTTCATCCGCTTGGACAAACGGGAAAATCTCGGATGACCAGGAATAC
>CATXZX010000166.1 GCA_958404085.1 uncultured Prevotellaceae bacterium
GTCAGGCGTTGGCCGGTCTTCCGCCTCCGGTACGATATGTAGCCGTCGCGCAGGTCGGTCTTGCGCAGGTAGGCCATGTCGATGAAGCTCATGCCCCGCAGGTAGAAACTCAGCATGAACATGTCGCGCGCGTAGTCTACGCGGGGGCTTCCGGTCAGATTTATCGCCCTTATTTTTTTAAGAACCGCCAAGGTAAGTGCGCGTTTGACGGTCTTCTCGATACCGGTGTAGACGCGACGGAACGGGTGCTGCTGTTCGATGATGCCGTTTTCGGCGGCTTTGTTGTAGACGGCCCTCAGGATGCGCATGTAGAAGGACGTCGTGTTGCGCGTGTTGCCCTTCTGCTGGAGGTAGGCTTCGTAGGCCTCTACGGTTTCGGCCGTGAGGGCGTCGAGCATGATGTCGCGGCCGTCGCAGAAGTGCCTGAAGCTGTTGAGGGCCGTGCGATAGGTTTCGGCCGTGCGCGTCTTGTTGCGGTTTTTCAGGGCCGCAATCTGTGTTTCGAAATAGCCTGCCAGCGAATACTCCCGCGTGTAGCGTTCGAACTCGCGCACCACGTCGTCCACCGTATAGGCCACTCCCCGTTTGTCGAGGTTGCGGGCGATGCGGACGAGGCGTTCCATGTCTTGTCGGATGTGTTGCCGGATGCGCGAGAGGCGTACGTCGTGTTCGGTCCGGGCGGGGTGGGGCGCACGGGGTCGGGTGTTCCGTTCGGCGGCGTGTATCCTGTAACCGGCGGGCAGCAGCCTGACCTTTCGTTCGTGGGTGATCTGATAATAAACCGTTACTTCCCTGTCCGTGGCGGCAGAGGGTTTGAATTTTACTTTGATAGATGCCATTGCGTGATTCGTTTAGGGTTGGTATATGTACAATGAAGGGATACAACCTGTTGTATAGGTCATATCCCTTATCGTGTAGGTCCGGCAGGCGGAAGAAACGGTGTGTGCGGAAGGTCAGCGTCCGGCGCGCAGTTGCCAGAAGGCTACGGCCGACGCGGCGGCCACGTTGAGCGAATCGACGCCGTGGGCCATGGGGATGCGTACCACGTAGTCGGAGGCGGCTATGGTCTCGTGCGGAAGTCCGTCGCCTTCGGTCCCCATGATGATGGCCAGGCGGGGTTCGGCCGCTAAGGCCGGATGGTCGAGGGGGACGGACCGGTCGGTCAGGGCCATGGCGGCGGTGCGGAATCCGAGGGCGTTCAGACTGGCGGGAGGGCCTTCGAGGCGGGTCCACGGGATGAGGAATACGCTACCCATCGAGACGCGGACGGCGCGCCGGTTCAGGGGGTCGCACGAGGTGGGGGTCAGCAGTACGGCATCGATGCCGAGTGCGGCGGCCGAGCGGAAAATGGCGCCTATGTTGGTCGTGTCCGTTACGCCGTCGATGACTACGATGCGCCGTGCGTCCCGGCATACCTCTTCTGCGGGACGCAGTCGGGGCCTCCGCATGGCGCAGAGTACACCGCGTGTCAGGGTGTAGCCCGTGAGCGAGGCCAGCAGCGGACGGTCGCCCGTGTAGACGGGAATGTTGCCGCAGCGGGCCACGATGGCCGCCGCGTCGCCCGTCAGGTGGCGCCGCTCGCACAAGAGGGCTATGGGCTCGTGGCCGGCATCGAGGGCCGTGGCGATTACTTTGGGACTTTCGGCTATAAAAATACCCTTGTCCGGTTCCAGCCGGTTGCGCAGCTGGGCTTCGGTCAGGGTACTGAAGAGTTCCACACCGGGGTGTGTGAGCGAGGTAATCTCGATGATGGTGGGCATGAGCGTGGGCGGTTACAGGCCGAGGCGGGCCGAGATGTCGAGCATCCGCTCGATGGGGCGTACGGCGTCGGCCGCCGTGGCCGGATCAATCTCTATGGCGGGCCATTCGTGCTTCAGGCAGTTGTAGAGCTTGGCCAGGGTGTTGAGGCGCATGTAGCCGCACTCGTTGCAGCCGCAGCTGTCGGCGGGCGGGACAGGGATAAAAGTCTTGTCGGGGCACTGCTGCCGCATTTTGTGCAGGATGCCGCTTTCGGTAGCCACCAGGAAGGTGTCGGCGGGGCTTTGCGTGGCATATTTCAGGAGGGCTGCGGTCGAGCCTACCACGTCGGCCAGTTTCACGACGGGCCCTTTGCACTCGGGGTGGGCCAGCACGACGGCCTCGGGGTGCTGTTTACGCAGTTCGACGAGCTTCTCTACCGAAAAACGTTCGTGTACGTGGCACGCGCCGTCCCACAGCAGCATGTCGCGGCCCGTCTGTGCGTTGATGTAGTTGCCCAGGTTACGGTCGGGGCCGAAGATAATCTTTGCGTCGGCCGGCAGACTTTCTACGATCTGGCGGGCGTTGCCCGATGTCACCACTACGTCGGTCAGCGCCTTGACGGCCGCGGTGGTGTTGACGTACGATACGACCGTGTGGTCCGGGTGGGCATGTACGAAGTCGGCAAAGCGGTCGGCCGGGCAACTCTCGGCCAACGAACAGGAAGCGTTCAGGTCGGGAATGAGGACTTTGCGCGTCGGACAGAGAATCTTGGTCGTCTCGCCCATGAAGTGCACGCCGCACATGACAATGATGTCGGCTTCCGTCTGTTGGGCCTGCCGGGCCAGCGCCAGGCTGTCGCCTACAAAGTCGGCCACGTCCTGCAGGGCTCCTTCCGTATAGTAGTGGGCCAGTATGACGGCGTTTTTTTCGCGGCACAGGTCGCGTATGGCCCTCGGCAGGTCGATTCCTTCGGGCAGCGCCTCGTCGGCGTACCCTTTCTTTATCCACGAATCCTTTATCATGATGTTTTTTCCGTTTATTTCCATTCCAGTATCTGATAACCGTTCTCGCCGATTCCTTTGCGTATCTGTACGATGTGGTCGGCGTCGCGTGTCTCGAGTATGATGCGCAGGTTGCAGGAATTGACGTCGGGACTCTCGCCGTTGCGCTCGTGGTGTACGGAGATGATGTTGGCGCCGTAGTTCACTATGACCTTGCAGAGTCCGAGCAGCGAGCCGGGGCGGTCGGGCAGTTCGATGAGCATCTCGATGGTGCGCCCGCCCTTCATGAGTCCGCGGTTGATGACGCGGCTCAGGATGGTCACGTCGATGTTTCCTCCGCTGACGATGCAGCATACCTTCTTGCCCTCGACGGGGACCTTGCCGAACATGGCGGCGGCCACCGATACGGCACCGGCTCCCTCGGCGATGAGCTTGTGTTGCTCGATGAGGGCCAGGATGGCGGCGCATATCTCGTCTTCGCTGACGGTCACGATGCCGTCCAGGTACTGGCTGCACAGCGAGAAGGTGTTCTCGCCGGGCGATTTTACGGCGATTCCGTCGGCAATGGTGAGGACGGAGGGAAGACATTCTATTTTGTTATGGTCCAGACTGGTAAGCATGCTGGCAGCGCCTTCGGCCTGTACGCCGTATATCTGCGTGTCGGGCTTCAGGGCCTTGATGGCATAAGCCACGCCGCTGGCCAGTCCGCCTCCGCCGATGGGTATCAGCACAACGTCTACGTCGGGCAGTTCGGAGAGTATCTCCAGGCCTACGGAACCCTGTCCGGCTATGACCTGTTCGTCGTCGAAGGGGTGGATAAATGTCATGTTGCGCTCGTCGCGGAGCTCAAGGGCGCGGCGGTAAGCATCGTCGTACACACCGTCCACCAGGCAGATTTCGGCACCCAGTTCGCGTGTGGCCTCCACCTTGCTGATAGGCGCTCCGGCGGGCAGGCAGATGAGCGACTTGATGCCGTAGCGCCGGGCGGCCAGGGCCACGCCCTGTGCGTGGTTGCCGGCCGAGCAGGCTATTACGCCGTGGCTTTTCTCTTCTTCCGTAAGTTGCGAAATCTTGAAGCCGGCGCCGCGTACCTTGAACGAGCCCGTTACTTGCAGGTTTTCGGGCTTCAGGAATACGTCGCAGGTGGGGTTTATCTTCTGAGTAGGTATCAGGTTGGTACGGCGGATGACCTTCTCAAGGGCAAATCCGGCCTTATAAATGGTGTCTAATGTCAGCATCGCATTTCTTTTTAAGGTAAAAAACAGGTCGTAAAGGTACGATAAAAAAGTGAGATACGGAAAAACATCGTAACAGATTTGATATACAGCCCGTTTGGCAGGGCCTTCGTGGCACCGTCGTGGCCTCTGTTTTCCCCGGGCGGAAACTGTAACCGAAGCCTCATGGTTTTGAAATGTTTTTGAAACTTCTTCCCGATACCTTTGCAGCGTCAAATTTAAACAGATTGATGACAATGAGAACAAAAGTAATCTTGACAGGTCTTTTAACCTGTATCGGCATCGCCGCATGGGCGCAGGATGCCAAAGCCGAAGAGCTGAAAGGCAAAGCGATTATTCAGGTATTCAGTAACTTCCACTCCGGATTCGGAGCAAGCAACAACGACCGGGGCTTCGAACTGGAACGGAGCTACCTGGGCTACGAATACAAACTCGCCGACGGCCTTTCCGTAAAAGGTGTCATGGACATCGGAAAGTCGGGCGACGTGTCGGATTACCACCGCATCGCCTACGTCAAGAACGCGATGGTCTCGTGGAAGAAAGGACGCCTGACATTGAATGGAGGACTCATCCCGACCACGCAGTTCAACGTTCAGGAAAAGTTTTGGGGCTACCGCTACATCCTGAAGTCTTTTCAGGACCAGTATAAGTTCGGCAGCAGCGCCGACCTGGGTATTTCGGCGGCCTACCGCTTTGCCGACTGGATTTCGGCAGATGCCATCCTCGTGAACGGAGAGGGCTACAAGAAGATACAGGACAACGACGGCCTGAATTACGGCCTGGGCGTAACACTCACTCCGGCCAAGGGGCTTCACTTCCGCCTGTACGGCGGCCTGAACGAAGGCGGCCGGGCGGGACAGAAGGACATTGCGAACCTGGCCGTATCGGCCGGTTACCGGTGCGAACGGCTTACTGTCGGTGCCGAGTACAACCGGATGTGGAACGCTTCCTACAAGGATGGTGCCGACCAGTACGGATATTCGCTGTATGCGTCTGTCGGAGTGGCCAGGAATGCCGACCTTTACGCCCGCTTCGACGACCTGGGTTCCAAACACGACTGGAACAAGTCGAAGGACGAGCAGGCGGCCCTATTCGGCGCTCAGTTCAGGCTCGGCAAGTATGTGAAACTCGCCCCCAATGTCAGGCTGACCCTGCCCAAGGCCGATGGTGCCGACAACGGCTATTCGGCATACGTCAGCTGTTACTTCGGCCTCTGATTCATTATATATAAAATGTCATACCTATTATTATATAAAAACAAACATCCTATGAAAAAGATTTTTTTGTTATTATTCAGTGCAATCCTTTTACAAAATGCCT
>CATXZX010000167.1 GCA_958404085.1 uncultured Prevotellaceae bacterium
ACCTTCGGTTGCCGCCAATTCACGTCCCGCACGAATCGCTTCATCATCGGGCACCCCCATCACTTCATCCACCACAGAAACATCATAAAGTTTGGGAATAAAATTCGCTCCGATACCCTGAATACGATGCGGAGCCGCCTCTCCTCCTGCCAATACAGGAGACGATGCCGGTTCCACAGCGACAATATAAATATCCGGATTATGTTTCTTCAAAGCACGGGCTACACCGCAAACCGTTCCTCCGGTGCCCACTCCGGCAACGAGGATGTCTATGTTTCCGTCGGTGTCTTGCCAGATCTCCTCGGCTGTCGTGCGTACATGGGTAGCCGGATTGGCCGGGTTGTCGAATTGTTGCAGGATGACGGCGCCCGGAGTCTGTGCTTTCAGCGCTTCGGCTTTCCGGATGGCTCCCGTCATGCCTTCGCTGCCCGGTGTGAGGACGAGGTCGGCCCCCAGTGCTTTAAGCAGGTTGCGGCGTTCTACGCTCATGGTTTCCGGCATGGTCAGGGTGAGTCTGTAACCTTTTACGGCGGCCACCCATGCCAGGCCTATTCCCGTATTGCCGCTTGTCGGCTCTATGATGGTTCCTCCCGGAGTCAGTTGTCCGCTTTGTTCGGCGGCCTCTATCATGGCCAGGGCGATGCGGTCTTTTACGCTTCCGCCCGGGTTGAAGGCTTCTATCTTTACAATGACTCTTGCCGCCAGTTTCTTTTCTTTCCCGATGTTTCTGATTTCGAGCAACGGCGTATGTCCTATCAGTTCCGTGTAAGATTGGTAGATTTTTTCCATAATGCAGTGTTTTATTTAGGTATGAATGAATCCGAAAACTTGTTGTGTTTGTGCTGGCAAAGTTATTTGTTTTGGCGTAATCGGACAAGAACTTCGCGAAATACGGAAAAATAAACTATATCGGACCGTTTTGTTAGATTATCTGAGCGGTTTTCGGTTCTCCGGAAGCCGGTTAGCGGAATATTATTCTTTTTGGTGACGGAGAGGCCGGCGGCGGATTTGCGCAGCTCCCTTGTGTTGGCAATTAGTTGGGAACTATTTTGTTTTTTCGCCGTTGTTTTTCTATTTCTCGGCCCCGGTAGCCCACGGATCGGGCATGACCTTCCGGTTTTGCGGCGGACGGGGCCGGACGGCGGAGCCATGGGGCTATACGAACATTCCCCGAAAACCGGGTGTCCGGCCTTCGGGGAATGTTCGTTACGGTACAGCTTTCGGCAAAGGCCGTCGGCGTTCCGTCGTTTAAGGGCATAGTTTTGCCAGTTCGTCCACGCTCCCTACGCTTACAAGGCGGTTGGCAAGGCCTTCGTCCACGAGGCCCTCGCGCCGCATGGCGTCGAGCATCGCGAGGAGCGGCCTCCAGAAACCTGCCACGTCCAGCAGGACCGTGCGCCGCGTGTGTTCGCCGATGGTGGCAGCCGCCACTACGGTGAAAATCTCGTCGAGTGTGCCCACACCGCCCGGAAGGGCGACGAACAGGTCGCACTCGCGCAGGAATATCTCCTTGCGGTCGCTCAGTCCCGCGCAGCGGAACTCTACGTCGACGCACTCGCCTACCAGTCCGCGGTCTACCAACACGTCGGGTATGGCACCGTAGACCCGGCCGCCGCTCTCGTGTACGGCACGTGCCGTAATGTCCATCAGTCCGAGCCGGCTTCCGCCGTACATCAGCGTATGGCCCGAACGTCCGATCCACTGGCCCAACTGGCGGGCCGCCTCGGCATGGCGCGGGTCGGCCGGCAGGCGCGAGGCACAGAATACACCGATTACGCTCATCGTCTGTAACCGGGGGGCCTTAGCGGACAGCGATACATTCTATCTCTACGCGCGCGCCTTTCGGCATATCTTTCACCGCTACGGCCGAACGGGCCGGAGCCGTTCCCGTAAAGAAGGAGGCATACACTTCGTTCATGGCGGCGAAGTCGTTGATGTCGGCCAGGAATACGGTGGTCTTCACCACGTTGTCTAATGTCAGGCCGGCTTCGGCCAGAATGTGCTGGACGTTGGTCAGCGACTGGCGGGTCAGTTCGGCAATGCCGCCTTCGGCAAACTGTCCGGTGGCGGGGTCGACGGGAATTTGTCCGGAAACGAACACCATGCCGCCGGCTTCGATAGCCTGGCTGTAAGGACCGATGGCCGCCGGGGCCTGATTGGTTGCGATAGCTTTCTTTGTCATTTTTCTTTTCTTTATTGGTTTAACGAAATAAGTCGGTACAGTGTCTGCCGGCCGGGTATGCGGTTGCCCGCGCTGCCGACAGACACCGCAAATTTCGGCATTTTTCTCGATTTACTCCCTGGAACGACTAAAAAAGAGTCAGTTCCGGAAGTATTAATGGCTCGTGGAAGGGGTGTTCGGCGAGGTTGAGTCTGTTCGTTTCGTCTTTGTGTTCCAAAAGCTCAAAAAACAATGTCCCTATTTTTTGATTTGGAAAATGACCGGAGCTGGGTGGTATAGAAAGGCGGTTGCCCTGGTGTGGGGGCCCGCCTGGTGGCTGCTCTCCATGGACAGCCGGGGTGCAATTAAAACGGAATGGAGATTTTTTCAGAGCGTATCGGCTACGTGGCGTATGCGGCGTGCGAGGTCGTAGAGGCTGGCCTTGAACTGGTTTCGCTCTTCCTCGGGGTATGCGGAGAGGTTGCTGACTGATTCGATGCCGAGTTGCTGCAAGATGTGTGGTATGCTTATGGGTGATGCCAGGGCTTTCTTTATCCGTTTGGTGTCGTTGATTTGTTTCAGGTCCCGTTCGTAACTTAGTTGGAGCCGCATCCAGTAATCGGCGGGAATTCCGAGTGCGGCCTCGAGGCGTAGGGCGAAGGCTGGTGTGATGTTTTCTTTGTTGCGTAAGAATCTGCTGAGGTTCGGGGCTTTCATGCCGAGACGTTCGGCGAGTTCTTTTTGGCTCATTCCACGTGCCTTCAGTTCGTCGGCAATGAGTTCTGTGGGATGTATGGCCTCTATGGGCATGAATGTTTCGTTAATGGTCGCCATAGTGTTCGCTTATTTCGATTAGAATTAATGTTATCTTGTCTTCGTGCCGGTTGAAGAGCAGGCGGTATTTTGTATCGTATCCGATTCTTACGGATGCGTGCGGCGAGTTTACCAACTGTTCGTATGCGAGGCTTGTAATGGTTGATATTTCGTTTATGTCTTTTGCCTGTTCCAGGTATCTGATGACTTTGTCTAAGTTTCTGATTAGTTTTGCGTTGCTCTTGTATGGTTTGTACTTTCCGATGTACTTGTGTTTAATAAGTTCCTCCAGTTCTTTGTCAGCACATTCTATGATCATTGTGGCTTGTTTTGTGCAAAGATAGCGATTTGTTATCATAAATGATAATTGTACGGGTGGAAAGTTTTGGGCGTAAGATTTATTTAACGTGTGCGGGCGGCGGAGTAGGGTAGGGAAAGGTTGGGAATGCCGTTACATCCAGCCCCAATCAATATAAAGAAAAGACAACAAGTCGTTTACTGTTCGGGGTGTATGTTGGGTGTCCCGATGTTTATAATAAATGCAAAGAGGGACTGATGCCTCGTCAGCCTTTATTCCTTTTGTATCGTTGGGTGGTACGATGGCGGATAATTAATCTAATAAGTGTAAATTCTTGAACCGGGCTTCGGTGTGATTCGGGACGCGAGTGAAGGATATGAGCGGGTAAGAAACGTTTTTTAGCTCAAATCCTTTGCTATTATACGGGGAATGATTAATTTTGTCACGGATTATACACACACTTGTTGTTGAGTATAGTCTCGATGAACAGGTTTCGGCCTGTTGCACATTTTAGAACCATGGAATGCTTATTCGACAAGCGGCCAATATCTCGGAATCCTGGATTTGTGAAAAAATACAAATCCGAGGGAAACAGAGGAATGTCCGAAAAATCGGTTGTTTTAATTTTCGATGATTGATCCGGTTACACGTTCAATGCCTGAAGTAGAGATTCGTACGCTTCATCAGAAAGTGGTGGAGACGAAGTCGTCCGGTACGGCACGCTATTATACGGCTATGCTGAAGCGGCTCGAGGCATACAACGGGTCGGGCATTGTGGATCTGAACAAAGTGGATACCGCCTATGTGGCGGAGTTCGGGGCCTATCTGGTAAGGAGCGGTGTGACGCTTTCGACGGTAAAGCTGTTTAAAATGGCGCTGCGTGCCGTGATGAAGGACGCTTTCGGTCCGGAATGCAGGGCGCAGTTCAAGTCCGCCTTTAAAGAGGTGGGTTCCAAGAATGAGGCGCCTACAAACTGCATCTCGTATGAGGAACTGGATCGGATTATCGGTTGCAACCTCGACGGACTGGCCGTACTCGAAAAAGCCCGTCTCGTGTTCCTGTACTGTCTGGTATCGGGCGGTCTGGACTACAAAGACTTGAAGAACAGGGCCGAGAACGGCACGATAGACCGCAGTCTTCCGCAGCAGGACTTGATACTCCGTAACTTCGAACGTTCTTTCGGGTGCTCTTTCATCCATTATGTTTCAAAACTGAGTGAGGAACACTATGCACAGGCAGTGGCCCAAATCGGCCTGTCTGCCGGCCTTCTGGTAGCCCTGAGGCCCCAGTCGGTTGTGGACGGATGGGTTTCGGCCGCCGGAAAGGCCCGTGTTCCGGTGGAGGTGATGGCTGCTGTGCTGCCTCCGGGTTCCTCGTTCGCGGCGCATGTTCCGCGTGCGGCCCGGTTGACGGATGCCGAGAGGATGAAGGCCCTGCGGATGACGGCCGATGTGGTGATAGACATGAAACCGCGGTGGTACGCCATGAAATGTTACAACCGCGAACCGGCCGAAATGGAACAGATAATCAGAGAGACAGGCGTCATCGGCGAAAAAGACCGCTTCAGCAGTTTCATTCTCCCCAAACCGCAGGCTCCCAGAAAGAAGTCGGCCGTTAAGAGGCCCATCCTGAGCGACCTGTTCTTTTTCAACTGTACGCCTGCCGCGGCCGTCTCTATCCGGAAATCGGTCCGGAACGATGCGCGGGTGTATACCTTGTACGGAACATCTGTTCCCGCACAGATATCGAACGTAGAAATGCGTACGTTCATGCTCCTTTGCGACGTAAGCGACGGCACCCTGTCGTATCATTTCCCTGAGGCGGGCCCCTCCGACCCCGAAATGGCGGTGGGCCGGCAGGCCCGTGTGGTAAGCGGTAGCCTGAGCGGCTTGGTGGGCGTGATAAGCGAGGTGCCGAACAATCGTAATAAATATAAGGTGGTGATGTCCTTTACGAGTCTGTGTGCCACCATCACGGCC
>CATXZX010000168.1 GCA_958404085.1 uncultured Prevotellaceae bacterium
GAACGAACATGGCAGCCATATCGACTTCCTGCGCCTCGCTGGAAGTGGAACGATACGTATTCCATCCCGGGTCGAAACTCAAAAGATAACCACTGGTAGCCGTACCTTTGGGTTTCATATTATAGGTATTGTTACCCTGACTTCTATCTGAAAGATAACGTTTTACGAACACAGAGTCCGTTTCGGCCATCGGGTACAGCGTCTTGAACTGTTCGGTCAGCGAACGGTTGTAGACAGGAACGGCGAAACGCTCCAGCATATGGCTGAAGATATTCGTCTGTCCGTTTGTACGGAGTACTTCGGCCATATTGCCCGGAGTCACCAATACCTTGTCAAGCTGGTGTACATAACCGTTCAGACAGGTTACGTCGCCATCCACGACCTTTGCGCCATAAATGAATGCGGGATTCGTTTCGTTGGGTTCGCGGAAGGTCCGGCCTACGATAGTCTCGACATCGTCAACCGTAATATTCTTCTCACCCATCTGACCTTCGAGGAAATGGGTCATCAAAGGCACGGTATTATCGGAAACGAGGTAAATACCCTTTCCGGGTTCACGGAAGCGAGCCCAGTAGTCAAAACCCAAGTCCTCAGACTCTACCGACAGCGTGTGAGGAATGGCATCGTCATCGAAGCGGTAGAAAGGCAATGTATCCAGCAAAGAGAGCGAAGACGTCTGACGCAGACACATATTTTTCGTACCACCAGCCAAGGTTCCAAGCATCTCACGCAGGTAAGCGTTATCCAGCATGGAACCGTTAAGCAACACTTTCATCTGCGAGGTCGACAGATCATCAAAACTCTTCACGCCCCAGGGGTTGTTTGCGAAGAAATCCTGATATGCGTCGTCACTCGCAACGAACATCGTCTTACTACCCGTCCGGTCAAGCACCTCGCGGTACTTCAGCGAGTCGATCAAACGTACGACGTTCGAATACATTGGTTTACCATTGGCGTCAGTCTTCGTTTTCAGATAACTGTAAATACTTGCACCCAGATACGAAGGCTTCGTATCGGGCAAGTCATAATCATCCGAACATGAAGAGTACGTCAATCCGCAAGTCACCATGAGGCACAGGCCACGGACCCATGTCTTTCCCATTTTGCTAAAACGGTCTTTCATACACATCAAATTAAGTTTTATACTTGTTTTCATTGTTCTTTACATATAGATACTATCTCGCGTAACAGCAAAATTAATAGTTTTTCATTATTCCGCCGCATGTTTCCCTATCTGTATTTATCTACTTAGGATTGTTTAACAATTCATCTTCGTACAACGTTAAAACGACACGCAACTCAAATGAAAAGTTCTGTCAAAAACCATGAAACTCACCTTTCGGCAGCTCTTCGGGTTCTTTTCATATTGTTTTTTCGCACCGAATTTTTTTTACCGGTCCGGCTTTTCAAAGAAAACCGGACGGAAAGCCCTCGTGAGAATCGCGTATTTCAGAAAATCCGACAGATTGTTCGGAATACGCAATTCTCACGAAGTACGGATCCGTGTTAAATTTACCGATCAAGCAGTTCTTTTACTACAAGCATCACTATATATATAAATGTACGCGTACATTATATTATATAGGACATTCGAAAATCAAACACAGCCGTCCCATCCTATAAACATCCTACCGTTTAACGGCAAGGCTTCATGACAAATGAAAATTCCTGGTCGGCATACGGAATACGATACTCGGACAACGGGCGCGCGCCCCACGTATTGATACAGGCCAGACCACTCTGGCGGGCAGCGATATGAACCTCCGTAAAGGGGCGTTCCACCAAATCGCCGGAATGCTTCTGATACCGGGCTTTGTCATTGCCTCCGTCGAGGTCTTCGGTCAGATAATTCAATGCACCACACTCCATGGCCTTATCCGAGCGGAACTCGATGCCGTCACCTTCATTCGTTTTCATTCTCCAGTAACGCACCTCCGTCTTGTTGCCACTCTCTTGTGGACGGACATAACCGTAGTACTGCGAAACCACGGGCTGCACGTAGTGTCCCAGCAGGTCACCGTTATTCCGGTCGCAATAGTTCTCGCCCGGTCCCTTACCGTAATAGTCGACGGTATTGTAAGCCTTGTTCAGGACGAGTTTCATGCCGAAGCGCATCAGTTCGGGTTTGTTCTTGGCGTTGGCATCAACCGTCAGCTTTTCATTGACAGTTATCGAACCGTTCTTTTTCATCACATACGTCATGGTCAGTTTCGACACCGTCTCCGGCATGTCGTACACGGCCGTTACCTGCTTTGCACCGTTGTCCAGGTCTTTGCACTCAAAAGACGTCAGTTTCATCTGCGGATTCCGCCATACGCCGAAGCGGTTCGGCAGTCCGGCACCGTAGTCGTTGTCGGTCGGCGCACGCCAAAAGTCCGGACGGAGCGAATACCCCTCTTCCATCGCCGGACGGCCGTCTACGTCGTAATAGTCCATCCAGCCGGTCGACTTGTTGAATGTCGCACTCACTCCGGCAGCCGACAGCGTGAGCGATGCCAACTGTTCATCCTTCACGACAGCACCCTGATACGGGCAAGCCGCAGCACCTTGGCAGCACTTGTCCCAAGCCGAAAAATCGTACGGACGCACACAGAACTGGTCGTAAGCAATCTCCGTCCCGGCCGGCATCAACGGCTCGGAAGCCTTCAGGCGGAAAGAAACATTCAGCATCAGTTCGCCCTCGGCACCCTCGGGTACCGCATAGTCCGAAAGCGTTACGCGGCTACACTCCTGCGGCTTCAGCGAGAGAGCCGGAACCGTTCCGCAGCGCACCGGCTCGCCATTGGCCGTCAACGTCCATTCAAGCATGACATTGTCCAGCGTGCGGAAAAAGAATTCGTTGTAGATTTCCAGGGCTCCGGTTTTCAGATCTACCGGTTTGGCCCAGATATTCTGGTGATAATAACGTACCTCGTGCGCATGGGGATTCGGATTGCGGTCGGGGCTGACCAGGCCGTTGCAGTTGAAGTTGTGGTCGCTGGCCGGATAGCGGCCGTAATCGCCTCCGTACGTATAAATCATTTTTCCGTCCTTGTTCCAGCCACGCAGTCCCTGGTCCACAAAGTCCCAGATGAAACCTCCCTGATACTTCGGATACTTGCGGATCAGGTCCCAGTACTGTTTAAAACCGCCCATCGAGTTACCCATGGCATGTGCATACTCGCACTGAATCAACGGACGGTCGCCGTTGCCTTTGGAATAGTTCTCGCAATATTCATAGCCGGCATACATCGGGCAACAGATGTCGGAAAACTCCTTCGGTGCCTGCTCATACTGCACGGGACGGCTGGGGTCGTAGGCTTTGACGTACTTATAGGCCTTTTCGAAATTCGGTCCATAGCCCGACTCGTTGCCCAGACTCCAGAAGATGATGCTGGGATGGTTCTTGTAAATCTTCACATTGTGTTCGTTGCGCTCGATGTGCGTCTGCTCGTACATGGGATTCTTGGCCAACGTTTTGTCGCCATAGCCCATGCCGTGCGTCTCGATATTGGCCTCTGCCACCAGGTAGATACCGTACTGGTCGCACAAATCGTACCAACGGGGGTCGTTGGGATAATGACAGGTACGTACCGCATTGATGTTCAGTTCTTTCATTACCTTTATATCCTGAATCATGCGTTCCACCGACACCACGTAGCCGCCGTCGGGGTCGAGTTCGTGGCGGTCGGCTCCCTTGAACAATACAGGCTGTCCGTTCACCAAAAGCTGTCCACCCTTGATCTCTATCTTGCGGAAGCCCACCTTTACAGGAACACACTCCTCGACACGGCCTCCCTTATCATTCAACGACACATAGAGCGTATAGAGCGCAGGAGTCTCGGCCGTCCAGCGTACCGGCCCTTCCACACTGAGGCGGCAATTGGTTTTGCCATTCTTGCCCGAGATGGCAAGCGAAGAGGCAGCCACCTCGCGGCCGTCGGGACCGACCAGGCGGAAATCGGCCATACGGCCCGACGCATTGCTCCAGTCACACGCAATGTCGAGTACGCCGTTGCGGTAGTTGTCCGTCAGGTCGGGTGTCACGAAGATGTCCTTCATGTAAGCCTGGGGACGTGCGTAGAGATACACCTCGCGCGCAATACCCGTCAGGCGCCAGAAGTCCTGGTCCTCGGCATACGACCCGTCACACCAGCGCATCACCTGCATGGCGATGAGGTTCTCCTTGCCGGGGACGAGGTATTTGGTCAGGTCGAACTCGACAGCCGTCTTGCTGTCTTCGCTGTAACCCACCGGCCGGCCGTTTACCCAAAGTTGAAGGTTGGACGTGGCCGAACCGACGTGCATATAGATGTTTTCGCCCTTCCACGATGCCGGCACCACGACGATGCGGCGGTACGAACCGGTGAAGTTGTTGCGTTCCTCTACAAAAGGCGGATTCTTGGCAAACTGCGTGTACCAGGAATAACCTACGTTTTTATAAATAGGTTCGCCGTAGCCATTGACCTCGAAAATGCCGGGAACCTGAAAATCGCCCCATGCACTGTCGTCGTACGTAGTCTTGAAGAAGTCGGCCGGCGCCTCGTTGTGGTGGCGCACCCACTTGAACTTCCATTTTCCCTCGAGCGACATGTAGCGGGACGACCGCACCTTGTCTCCCTTGCGGGCCAGCTCCGCATTTTCGTAGGCGAAGAAAGCCGCCCGCGAAGGCTCGCAATTCACCCTGTTGGCCGACGGGTCGAGCCAATAGGGCGTCTTCTGTGCCCACAGCGACACCGCCGCCATGCAACACAAGGACAAAAACATTTTTTTCATTTACATTCTTTTATTATATGATACATCAACTTATTTCTGCTTAGCGGACTGTGCAAAGCACTCGATCTCTATCAGCCACTCGGGCCGGCACACACGCGCCAGAGTCAGCACGAAAGGAACTTGCGGAAAACGCCGGCGCAGGTATGCGCCGACCCAGGGAGCATCGCTCACATCGCGCAGGTAAACCGTCATCCACGACATGTCGGAAAGCCGGGCACCGCCGGCCTCGAGCAACTTGGCGATGTTCAGAAAGAGCCGCTCCGTCTGCGCCTGCACATCGCCGCGGAAAAGGCACTCTCCGTGACGGTCGATGCTCGCCGTGCCCGAAATGAGGTGCAGCGATGACGCATCGGAAAAAGTGAGCGACGTGCCGCGCTCGAAGGCCACCCCATACTCGCGTGTGGGGTTCAGGTAATCGGTAGCCTGCAGGTAACCGACCGACGAAAGGTCGGAACGGCGGACCGAAAGGAAATCGATG
>CATXZX010000169.1 GCA_958404085.1 uncultured Prevotellaceae bacterium
TGTTTTACATACAGGCGCGGATCCGTATTCACCTACGGGTCCGCGCTTTTTTCCGTTTTATGGCCGGGCCGGTTCTTACCTGTCGTTCCGGAAAGAAATATCAGGCTGCTTTTTCGAAAAACGGGCCTGGTATTTCTTTTTAGAACGGCGTGGGGTGGAATCCGCTGTCGTTGCCGGCATATCTTTGCGCCTCTTGAGTCGAACGATATGAATATGTATTTATTTTTCTGAATATATTTCCAGTTTTTCTTTTCGCAGATGAATAATTCTTTATACTTTTGCATCCGTTTAGCGTAATAGAGAAGAACTAATATGGGAAAAAGAAGTAGCCGGCAGGACATCCTGAAAATGATCATTTCGACCCGACGTATCGGTAGCCAGGAAGAATTGTTGCACGAACTCGAACTGCAAGGATTCAAGTTGGCTCAGGCTACTCTCTCGCGCGACCTGAAACAGTTGAAGGTGGCCAAGGCGCCCGATGCATACGGCAACTACGTCTACATGTTGCCCAACAATCCGCTTTACAGGCGCACCCCGACCATGCAGAGTGCATACGGACGGATGACGGGATTCCGCAGCATCTCCTATTCGGGCAACCTGGCGGTCATCAAGACCCGTCCCGGTTATGCCGGGGGCTTGGCTGCCGAAATAGATGCCCACGAACTGCCCGAAGTTCTGGGTTCTATAGCCGGCGACGATACGATTATGCTCGTCATAGCCGAGGGGGTAGGCCACAGCCTGCTCGAAGAGGCACTTCGCGTAGTACTTCCCGATTTGGGAATGGAATGAATAATGAATCAAATTGAAATAATAGTCATATAAAATGGAGTATAATGATGGAATAGACGTGATGGTGGCTGACGCATCTCACGAAAAGTATGTCGATACAATTCTGAAAACCATTACAGACGCTGCTGCGGTACGCGGTTCGGGTATCGCCTCGCGTACGCACGAGTATGTGGCTACCAAGATGAAGGAGCGCAAGGCCATCATCGCCCTGAGCGGCGAGGAATTTGCCGGTTTCTGCTACATCGAGAGCTGGGAAAACAAACATTACGTGGCCAATTCGGGACTTATCGTAGTCGAAAAATTCCGTGGGCACCATTTGGCAACCCGCATCAAGAAGATGGCCTTTACGTTGAGCCGTCTGCGTTGGCCAAAGGCCAAGATTTTCGGTCTGACCAGCAGCGGGGCCGTCATGCGCATCAATACCATGTTGGGATATGTGCCCGTTCCGTTTGCCGAACTTACGCAGGATGATGAATACTGGAAGGGGTGCGGAACGCCCGAACACCCCTGTTGCATCAATTGCGACGTGCTGGCCCGCACCAACCGCAAGTATTGTGTATGTACAGGCATGCTCTATGACCCGGCGCGCCACCCCGGCGACCCGCTGCCCATGCAGTTGCCCGACGATATCGTGAAAATGGCACAGGAGGCGGCAGCCAAGGACTTGCGTTGACAGAATCGAACAAAAAGAAAACATTTAAAAAACAAGAATATGGCAAAGAAAGTAGTCGTAGCATTCAGTGGAGGACTTGATACCTCTTATACCGTGATGTATCTGGCCAAAGAAAAGGGGTACGAAGTGTACGCCGCGTGCGCCAATACCGGTGGATTCAGTGCCGAACAACTGAAAAAGAACGAAGAGAACGCCTATAAACTGGGCGCAAAACAGTATGTAACGCTTGACGTGACGAAGGAATATTATGACAAGAGCCTGCGTTACATGGTGTACGGCAATGTGTTGCGCAACAACGTATATCCCATCTCGGTTTCTTCCGAGCGGATTTTCCAGGCGATGGCCATAGCA
Organism: uncultured Prevotellaceae bacterium; assembly: GCA_958404085.1. Lineage (GTDB taxonomy): Bacteria > Bacteroidota > Bacteroidia > Bacteroidales > Bacteroidaceae > Alloprevotella. Next base: position 1,814 of record CATXZX010000169.1, read on the forward strand.
CGCTATGCGAAGGAAGTCGGAGCGTCGGCCATTGCACACGGTTCGACCGGAGCCGGTAACGATCAGGTCCGTTTCGACATGACGTTCCTGGTGATGGCTCCCGATATGGAAATCATCACCCTGACGCGCGACGAGGTGCTGACCCGTCAGTACGAAGTGGACTACCTGAATAAAAACGGATTCTATGCCGACTTTACGAAACTGAAGTATTCCTATAATGTAGGTATCTGGGGTACCAGCATCTGCGGTGGCGAGATTCTCGACAGTGCGCAGGGACTGCCCGAGTCGGCTTATCTCAAACAGGTGACGAAGACCGGCAGCGAACAGCTGCGCATCGAGTTCAAAAACGGAGAGGTCCATGCCGTAAACGGAGAGGTGTTTGCCGATAAAATTGCGGCTATCAATAAGATTGAGGAGATAGGTGCTGCCTACGGCATCGGCCGCGACATGCACGTGGGCGATACGATTATCGGCATCAAGGGACGTGTGGGCTTCGAGGCCGCAGCTCCGGCTCTCATCATCGGCGCCCATCGCTTTTTGGAGAAATATACGCTCAGCAAGTGGCAGCAGTATTGGAAAGACCAGGTGGCCAACTGGTACGGCATGTTCCTGCACGAAAGCCAGTACATGGAGCCCGTGATGCGCGACATCGAGGCCATGCTCGAAAGCTCGCAGCGCCATGTCAACGGAACGGTGATCCTCGAACTTCGTCCGCTCGGATTTTCGACGGTCGGCGTCGAGAGTGCCGACGATCTCGTGAAAACCAAATTCGGCGAGTACGGCGAGGTGCAGAAGGGCTGGACTTCGGACGATGCCAAAGGATTCATTAAGGTTTTGTCCACTCCGCTTCGCGTTTATTACGCCAATCATAAAGACGAAGGCGAACAATTGGAGAAAGAGTTATGATTCGTGTCGGAATTATAGGCGGTGCCGGTTATACGGCAGGGGAGTTGTGCCGGATTCTGTTGAACCATCCGGATGCGGAATTGGTGTTCGTGAATAGCAGCAGTAATGCCGGAAATCTTCTGACGGACGTTCACGAAGGTCTCTACGGCGAGACGGAGATGCGTTTCACCGACCAGTTACCTTTTGAGAGCGTGGACGTTGTGTTTTTCTGCTTCGGACACGGAAAAAGCACGCAGTTCCTGGCCGAACATACCGTTCCCGATCATGTCCGGATTATAGATATGGCCCAGGACTTCCGTCTGGCCGATGCCTCGCACGATTACATTTACGGTTTGCCGGAACTGAATCGTGACGCGATCTGCGGTGCGCGCCATGTGGCTAACCCCGGCTGTTTTGCCACGTGCATACAACTTGGCCTTTTGCCCCTGGCCAAAGCCTGTTTACTTGTCGGCGACGTCACGGTAAACGCCATTACGGGATCGACAGGTGCCGGGGTGAAACCCGGAGCAACCACGCATTTCAGCTGGCGGACGGGTAATATGAGCATTTATAAGGCCTTCAATCACCAGCATGTGCCTGAGATCAAGCAGAGTCTGCGTCAGCTTCAGCCGCAGTTTGGCGGCGAGGTGGATTTCCTGCCTTATCGCGGCGATTTTCCCCGTGGTATTTTTGCCACGTCGCTGATGCGGACCGAAGCGCCCCTCGAAGTCGTGGAACAGAACTACCGCGATTTTTATTCTTCTGCCGCCTTTACGCACTATGTGGAGAAGGATATCGACATGAAGCAGGTCGTTAATACGAATAAATGCCTTGTTCATGTCGGAAAATACGGAGACAAACTGTTGGTGACCAGTTGTATTGACAATTTGCTGAAAGGTGCGAGCGGCCAGGCCGTACAGAATATGAATCTGATGTTCGGTTTGGACGAAATGGCAGGGCTTCGTTTGAAATCGCTGGCTTTTTAAAAACAAGAAACAAGGAGAAAAAATGAATTTATTCGATGTATATCCTCTTTATGACGTTCATATCGTCAAGGGAAAAGGTTGTCACGTATGGGACGACCAAGGTCAGGAGTATCTGGACCTTTATGGCGGCCATGCCGTGATTAGTATCGGCCATGCGCACCCTCATTATGTCGAGGCAGTCTCTTCGCAAGTGGCGCGTCTGGGCTTTTATTCCAATTCGGTCGTCAATAAGTTGCAGCAGCAGGTGGCCGAGCGGTTGGGCAAGCTCTCCGGCTACGAAGACTATCAGCTGTTCCTTATCAATTCCGGTGCGGAAGCCAACGAGAACGCACTGAAACTGGCTTCTTTCTATAATGGACGTAAGCGTGTACTGGCTGCCGGAAAGGCTTTCCACGGCCGTACTTCGTTGGCAGTCGAGGTTACGGACAATCCGAAAATCGTTGCGCCGGTCAATGACAACGGCCATGTCTCTTTTTTACCTTTGAATGACCTTGAGGCCTTTACCGGTGAACTCGCCAAGGGCGATGTGGCCGCCGTCATCATAGAATGTATCCAGGGTGTAGGCGGTATCCGCATGGCGACAGCCGACTTCATGCAAGGTCTGCGCAAGGCCTGTGACGAGACCGGTACTGTACTTATTTGCGACGAGATACAATGCGGTTACGGACGTTCGGGCAAATTCTTTGCCCATCAGCATCTGGGGGTTCGTCCCGATATGATAACGGTTGCCAAGGGCATTGCCAATGGTTTTCCGATGGGCGGCGTATTGATTTCACCCAAGTTCAAACCTGTTTACGGCCAGCTCGGCACAACTTTCGGCGGAAACCATCTGGCTTGCGCTGCGGCATTGGCCGTCATGGATGTGATAGAAGACGAGAAGTTGGTCGAAAATGCAGCCCGGACGGGCGATTTTCTGATTAACGCCTTGCGCGCATTCCCCGAAATCCGTGAAGTACGCGGCCGGGGCCTGATGATCGGACTTGAGTTTGCTGCGCCCATCAAGGAGTTGCGCAGCCACTTGGTCTTTACGGAGCATGTATTCACCGGCTGCGCATCGACCAATATCCTGCGTCTGCTTCCCCCGTTGACGTTGACGCAGACCGATGCCGAACAGTTCCTGGAACATTTGCGTCGGGCGTTGGAGGCGTGTCCGGTATAAGATATATTTTTTCATAGTTTTACTTTGCGGAATCCGTTACCTCCCTGTTCATAGCGAACGGGAGGCCGACGGATTCTTTTTTTGTTCGAAAAAATAGTTCTTCGTTGCGTTTTTTTCCGCTTTTAGCCGTCTTATGAATGAAAACAGATTCAAACAAAACAGAAAATGGTTGATAAAAAGAACACAAGAAACTACCTTGTCGATACCGACGGAAATTTCCGGCAGACGGTGACGGCACTTTTCCGGCGTAACCGTGCGGGTATGTACCGTTATGCCTGTTACCGGCTTGGCTGTGCCGACGAGGCGGACGACGTGGTACAAGATGTTTTTCTGCATCTATGTTCGAAGGCAGACATGTTGTACTC
>CATXZX010000170.1 GCA_958404085.1 uncultured Prevotellaceae bacterium
CGAAGGTGGGCGGAGGCTTCTGTATATAGCTGAGTACGGTTCGGAAAATTATTCCGCCGCGTACGGACCATTAAAGGTTGTGTGTCTCGAACGGACGCTTCAGCAGACGTGCCGAAAGTTTCTCGAGCATGTCTTTCGTCATGGTGTCGAGGTTGTAGGTAGGGCACCAGTCCCACTCCTGACGGGCGCAGGTGTCGTCCAGACTGTCGGGCCAGCTGCTTGCGATGGCCTTTTTCAGCGGGTCTACCTCGAAACGCATCTTGAACGAGGGAATGTACTTGCAGATGGCCGCATATATTTCTTCCGGAGCAAAACTCATGGAAGCGATGTTGAACGCATTGCGGTGGATGAGACGCGTGGGGTCGGCCTCCATCAGGCGGACAGCAGCCTTCAGCGCGTCGGGCATGTACATCATGTCCATGTAGGTACCGTTGGGAATGGGGCATACGAACTCTTCGCCGCGGATGGCCGAATAATAGATGTCTACCGCATAGTCGGTCGTACCGCCACCCGGAGGTGTTACGTTCGAGATGAGGCCCGGGAAACGGACGGCACGGGTATCGACACCGTACTTATGGAAATAATAGTCGCTCAGGAGTTCGGTCGTCACCTTGCTCACACCGTAAATCGTGCGGGGACGCTGGATGGTGTCCTGCGGAGTGCCCACAGCCGGTGTTTCGGGACCGAAGGAACCGATGGAACTGGGAGTGAACACGGCACAATTATTCTCGCGGGCCACCTCGAGTACGTTCCACAAACCGTCGATACCGATTTTCCACGCCAACTTGGGTTTAGACTCGGCTACGACCGACAACAGGGCGGCCAGGTTGTAAATGGAATCTATCTGATATTTATTCACTACGGCGGAAATGGCTTCGCCATCCGTTACGTCGCAAATCTCGGCAGGCCCGCTCTCGAGCAGCTCACCCTTGGGTTCGGCACCGGGAATATAACCTGCTACAACTGTGGGATACAAGCGGCGCAGTTCCATGGTCAGCTCGGAACCGATCTGTCCGGTAGCACCAATTACTAAAATATTTTTCATCGTCTTTATTGTGTTTAATTGTTGGTTTATGCTGGGTGCAAAATAAATACTTTTTTCCTTTTGAAACAAGTTATTTTCAGACAAAATTCCGCTGCAAAACAAACTCCTCCTACGGGGGAATCCGCAGACAAGACGAGGCCCGAAAAAAGAAACAGCGCCCAGCTATTTGAAAATAGCACGGAGGTTTTTCGAAATAGCAGGACAACCGGTTGAAACGGCGTACGTACAAGAAGGTCAAAGCGGGCCGAAAAGATTATTTTCTGCAAAAAGGGGCGGAATCATTTGGGCATTTTAAGAAAAAATGCGTCCTTTGTAGCACCTAATCAAACAGTAAAAAACATGTACGGAAAAATGAAAGAATATCTCGCCCAGACACTGGAAGAGATTAAAGAGGCAGGCCTCTATAAAAACGAACGACTGATTGAAGGACCGCAGCAGGCAGCCATCCAGGTGGCCGGAAAAGAAGTCCTGAACTTCTGCGCCAACAACTACCTGGGACTATCGAACCATCCGCGCCTTATCCAGGCAGCCAAAGAGATGATGGACCGCCGCGGTTACGGCATGTCGTCCGTACGTTTCATCTGTGGAACGCAAGATACGCACAAAGAACTCGAAGCCGCCATCTCCGACTTCTTCAAGACTGAAGACACCATTCTGTATGCTGCATGCTTCGACGCAAACGGCGGTGTGTTCGAACCGTTGCTGACGGCCGACGACGCCATTATTTCCGACGCCCTGAACCACGCATCCATCATCGACGGCGTGCGCTTGTGCAAAGCTAAACGTTACCGCTATGCCAACGCCGACATGGCCGACTTGGAACGTTGTCTGCAGGAGGCACAGGAACAGCGCTTCCGCATCATCGTGACAGACGGTGTATTCTCGATGGACGGCAATGTGGCCCCGATGGACAAAATCTGCGACCTGGCTGAAAAATACGACGCCCTCGTCATGGTAGACGAGTCGCACTCGGCCGGTGTGGTAGGTGCTACGGGACACGGCGTAAGCGAATTCTACAACACCTACGGCCGTGTAGACATCTACACCGGTACACTGGGTAAGGCCTTCGGCGGTGCCATGGGCGGATTTACGACCGGCCGCAAGGAAATCATCGACCTGTTGCGTCAGCGCAGCCGTCCCTACTTGTTCTCCAACTCCGTAGCTCCGGCCATTGTGGGCGCAGCCCTCGAAACTTTCAAGATGATGAAAGAAAGTTCCGCGCTCCACGACAAGTTGGCTGAGAACGTTACGTACTTCCGCGACAAGATGATGGCTGCCGGATTCGACATCAAGCCGACCCAGAGCGCCATCTGCGCCGTGATGCTCTACGACGCAAAACTCTCGCAGGTATTTGCTCAGAAAATGCAGGAAGAAGGCATCTACGTTACCGGTTTCTACTATCCCGTCGTGCCGAAAGACCAGGCCCGCATCCGCGTTCAGCTGTCGGCCGGCCACGAGAAAGAACACCTCGACAAGTGTATTGCCGCTTTCATCAAGGTGGGCAAGGAACTCGGTGTGCTGAAATAAGGATTTGTTCCCTTCGCTTAACAACCATAAAGGGGCGGCCTGACGGTCGCCCCTTTATGGTTGTTAAGGTAATCGGCGTATGGGAATCTCTCAGCCCACACTTCCCTCCAACGAAACGGACAGGAGTTTCTGGGCCTCGACAGCGAACTCCATAGGCAGCTTGTTGAGGACCTCCTTGGCATATCCGTTGACAATGAGGTCGACAGCCGCCTCGACGGGAATGCCGCGCTGGTTGCAGTAGAAGAGCTGGTCTTCGGAAATCTTCGAGGTAGTGGCCTCATGTTCGACGATGGCCGTAGGATTCTTTACGTCGATGTAGGGAAACGTGTGTGCCCCGCAGGTGCTTCCGAGCAACAGGGAGTCGCACGAACTGTAGTTGCGAGCCTTTTCGGCACGCGAACCGACACGCACCAGACCGCGATAGGAATTCTGGCTGTGTCCGGCCGAAATGCCCTTGCTGACGATGGTACTCCGCGTGTTACGCCCGATGTGTATCATCTTGGTTCCGGTATCGGCTTCCTGATGATGGTTGGTGACCGCTACGGAATAGAATTCGGCCTGCGAGTTATCGCCCGTCAGTATGCAACTGGGATATTTCCACGTAATGGCCGAACCGGTTTCTACCTGAGTCCACGAAAGACGGCTCCCCTCACCGCGCAGATGGCCGCGCTTGGTGACCAGGTTCCAGACGCCTCCCTTCCCGTTCTCATCGCCGGGATACCAGTTCTGTACGGTAGAGTACTTCACCTCGGCATGCCGGTTTACGATAATTTCGACAATGGCTGCATGCAACTGGTTCTCGTCGCGCATGGGCGCCGTACAGCCTTCCAGATAAGACACGTAGCCTTCGTCGTCGCACACGATGAGCGTACGTTCGAACTGCCCCGTATTGCGCGCATTGATACGAAAGTAGGTGGACAGCTCCATGGGGCAACGCACGCCGCAGGGGATGTAGACAAACGAGCCGTCGGAGAACACGGCGCTGTTGAGTGCTGCAAAGTAGTTGTCGCGATAGGACACCACGGTCCCCAGGTATTTGCGCACCAGGTCGGGATATTCGCGCACGGCTTCGCTGATGGAACAGAAAATGATACCGCGCTCAGAGAGTTTTTCCTTGAACGTGGTCTTGACCGATACGGAGTCCATCACGGCATCGACCGCCACCCCGCTCAACGCCATACGCTCCTCAAGGGGAATGCCCAGCTTGTCGAAGGTTTTCATCAGCTCGGGGTCTATCTCGGTGGGAGCGTCGCCCTGTTTCTTGCGTGTAGGATCGGCGTAATAAGAGATGGCCTGGTAATCGATTTCGGGCAGATGGACGTGCGCCCACGTGGGCTGTTCGAGGGTCAGCCAGTAACGGTAGGCCTTCAGACGGAAGTCGAGCAGCCATTCGGGTTCTTCCTTTTTGGCGGAAATAAGTCGGATAACGTCTTCGTTGAGACCTTTTTCGATAATCTCGGTATGGACATCGGTCGTAAAGCCATACTCATACTTTTTATCGGCCACCTCGCGCACCAGACGGTTCTTGTCTTCCGAAGCGGCGGGATTGTTATTCCTCTCCATGGTCTGGCAGGTTTTTAGAACGTTCTATGTAAAATGTATCGGGACGGGCGTCTGCATCGCGGCCGGCACCGGTCGTGACTACACGGTCGAAGAGAAAACCTATCGAGGCACGTACAGGTTCGTAAAAACGCGAAGCCTGACGTTTCTCGGCATCCACCATGTTCAAAGCCGACATGGCATTAAAGATGCAACTGAGAAGCAACAGGAATTTCAGGACTCCGACAATGGCTCCCAACGCGCTGTTCATCCAACCCAGACTGAGTTGTTTGAGGACTTTCGTACATCCGGTGGCCACGAAACCGAGGAAAATAGGAACCAGTACCCACAGGATGACAAAAGCAAGCAAATCGGAAACGGTAGCCGAAGTGCCGAGCTTGGGAGCGATGTACTCGCCCAACGTAGAATAGCACAGGCTGGCCACCAGCAGGCCCACTAAAAAACCTACAAAGGAGACAAGCTGGTTTACAAGTCCGCTGGTCCATCCTTTATAGGCTCCCCAAAGAAATAAGACTATTATGATAATATCGAGTAATCCCATATTGATTTGAATTCGTTGCCGGAAAAAACATCGCCGCGTACAACCGCGTCCTACAACCGCAGCGCCCGGAAAAACCGGGACGCTGCTTATCGGTTATAGGCCGGACGCAGGCACGATGCTGCATCCCTTCTAACGGATTTAAAGTTTCTGTTTTACTTCTATCTCTTGGTATGTTTCAATCGTATCGCCTTCCTGCATGTCGTTGCAGTTCGTCAGACTGATACCGCATTCGAAGTTGACGCCCACTTCTTTGACGTCGTCTTTAAAACGCTTGAGCGCGTTGATCGCACCGCTGAAGATGACGATACCATCACGGATAAGACGTGCTTTGTCAGTGCGTTTCACCTTACCGTCAAGCACATAAGCACCGGCTACGATACCGACTTTGCTGATGTGGTATACCTGGCGTACTTCGATCGTGGCGGTCGTTTCTTCCTTCAACACAGGTTCGAGCATACCTTCCATGGCATCTTTCACTTCTTCTATGGCATCGTAGATGATGGAATAGAGACGAATGTCCACGC
>CATXZX010000171.1 GCA_958404085.1 uncultured Prevotellaceae bacterium
TGCCCCGGAATAACACAAAGGGCCGGATTCAAATCCTCCAAAAGCCTGAAATTCGCCGGAATAAGACCAAAATCGGAAAATAGTCCATCTAATTCGTTTTTTTGTCCATTGTTTTACCTTCCGAAAAGGCCTTATTTTGCATCCGAAACACACAAAAATACAAACATGACCCGACCTATTTTAACCTTACTGTGCGCCTGCATCGTGTTCAGTACGACGCTCTACGCACGAAAGACTGCCCCGCGCGTACTCGCCATTGCAGTCGACGGGATTCGGGTGGACGGATTCCAACAAGCCCGCACACCCCATTTGGATGCCCTCATGGCAGAAGGAGCGCTTTCTGTCACGACACGCGACGCCATGCCCTCAGTCACGTTGCCCAACTGGACCACTATTCTTTGCGGTTCCGACCCCGAAGTACACGGTGTCGTAGACAACGGATGGACATTGGACAAAGTAAAACTGAAGGCCGTCGAAACGGATGCCGATGGGTATTATCCTTCGATTTTTACCGTACTGAAAGAAAAAGTGCCGGGCGTGAAGACGGCTTTCTATTACAACTGGATCAATCTTTTCTACCCATACAATCCGAAAAGATTCGACGAAGTGAGTTATCTGGAGAACGACGCTTATCTGCCGAACTACGAAAAAGCGTTCGACTTTATGGACAAGAACCGGAACAACCCGACGTTCATATTTCTTTACGACGTACATACCGACCACGCCGGACACCGGAAACAATGGATGTCGCCCGAGTACATCACAGCTATCGAAGAACTGGATGCGGCCGTAGGCGAACTGATTAAAAAGATGAAGGATGCCGGCCTCTACGACGACACCTACATCCTCTTCCTTACCGACCACGGAGGCATCAAGTACGGCCACGGCGGTTTCACACTGGAGGAAATGTGCGTGCCCTGGGGTATCAAAGGGCCCGGCATCAAGCAAGGATTCCGCATCACGGAGCCGAACAACACCAAGAACACGGCACCGACCATTCTAAGCCTCTTCGGCATTGCCCAACCGGATGTATGGACGGGCGAGATACCCGCCAGCATCTTCACAAAGCCTCAAAGCATACTCAAAAAACTGAAACAATAATAAAAAGAAACTTGTCAACCAATAACGCGAAGGACGCTGCCGCTGGCAGCGTCCTTCGCGTTATACAGGTCGGGCCTCGCGGGCCCGCCACATAGACTATTTCCTCACTCCGAGGGCCCGATAAGCGCCGCACCCTCGGCGCCGAGACGCACATAATGCAATACGGACACACCGGCCCAATGATTCTCCACACGCGTTATCGTCCCGGCGGGCAGTACCGGAGCGGGAATACCGTCACCCAGCACCCTGGCAGCCACTTCCACGCGGGCCTCGTCCCACAATCCCGCATCCGCGAAGCGTTGCAACGTACGGCTTCCGCCCTCCACCAGCAGCGACTGCACGCCGGCTCCGTACAAACGGTTCATCAGTGCCTCCAACGGCGACTCTCCGCCCTCGGGAACGACATAATCCACCCACTCGGGCAAACGTTCTGCGTATGCTTCTTTCGCCTGCATGCCGCATACGACCCACGTCGGCGCACTCCCGTCCCACAGACGCAGGCCGTCGGGGAGCGAACCGCAACTGTCGTCGAGTACGATACGCAACGGATTCGGACCAGGCCAAAGACGCGTCGTCAGCGAAGGATTGTCGAGTACAGCCGTACGGCCTCCTACCAGAATCGCGCCGCTCCGCGCACGCATCCGATGCACGTCGAGCGAAGTCCAAGGCGTCGACAAACGTTCCGGAACGCCCCCCGTCCGCCTGCGGTCGAGGTATCCGTCGGCCGACTGCGCCCACTTGAGCGTCACGTAAGGGCGACGGTATTTATGGAACGTAAAGAAATTGCGGTTCAGCGCGCGGCACTCGGCCTCGCACACGCCCGTCACGACCTCGACACCCGCCTGCCGCAACATTTCGATACCGCGTCCCTGCACCTTGGCAAAGGGGTCGACACACCCGACGACCACCCGGGGAATCCCCTCGCGGACAATCAACTCCGCACAAGGCGGTGTTTTGCCATAATGGGCACAGGGTTCCAGACTGACATACAATGTACTGCGCCGCAACAGCGAGCGGTCGCGCACGGAAGCCACGGCATTCACTTCGGCATGCGGCCCGCCGCAACGTACGTGATACCCCTCACCTACGATGAGCCCGTCGCACACCAAGACCGCCCCCACCATGGGATTGGGCGGGGCACCGGCCGCGCCGTTCCGGGCTATCCGGATGCAGCGCTTCATCCATTTTTCATCTTCCTTACACATACTCTCATCAAAAAAAAGTGTAATTTTGCCTATAAACAGACACTTAAAACCGTGCAACCTCATCCCCTTACCCTTTTCCGGGCGCGCCTTTCCTCCCTCTACGAAGCAAGGGAACTGCGCGCCGTCACGCTTTTGGTCATGGAACAGGCATTCGGCGTCTCGCGTCTCGATGTCTATGCGGACAAAGTTAGGCATTTTTCCGCAGACGAAGCCGACCGGCTCGAAAATATCCTTCAACGGCTGGTACAGGGCGAACCCGTGCAATACGTTCTGGGCGAAGCCACTTTCGCCGGACGCCCGTTTCGGGTAGGACCGGGTGTTCTCATTCCGCGTCCCGAGACCGAAGAACTCACAGACTGGATTCTGAGCGACTACACCGGCCGTTCCGCTCCCGACCGCCTGCTCGATGCCGGCTGCGGAAGCGGCTGCATCGCCGTAACCCTGGCCTGCGCGTTTCCCCAGACTGCCGTCACGGCATGGGACATCAGCGAGGAAGCGCTACGCCAGACGGCATTCAATGCCGAACGCCACAGAGCGACCGTCCGGTGCGAGTACCACAACCTGCTGGAAGACCCCGCCGCGGCCCACCCGTTCGACCTCATTGTCAGCAATCCCCCTTACATCTGCCACTCGGAACAAGCCGACATGGAACACCGCGTACTCGACCACGAACCGGCGCTGGCCCTGTTCGTTCCGGATGCCGACCCGTTCCTCTTCTACCGCCAGCTGGCCCGCCTGGCAGACACCTCGCTCAGCCCCGAAGGCAGCCTGTACCTGGAAATAAACCGCCGCTTCGGACCCGAACTGCTCCGGTTGTTCCGTTCCGAAGGATTTACACAAACCGAACTGCGTACCGACTCGTTCGGAGCCGACCGCATGATACGCGTACGCCGATGAAAACCCTGACCGAAGCCGAAGCCTACAACCGCCTGGCAGCCCGTTGCGCCGCCGCCGAACAATGTCGTTCCGACCTGGCCGCACGGCTCTACCGATGGGGCATAGCCTCCGCCCAGGCGGCCCGCCTGCTCGACAGACTGGAGCAAGAAGGTTATATCGATGCCGAGCGATACTGCCGCGCCTTTGCCAACGACCGCATCCGCTTTGCCGGATGGGGACGGAACAAAGTGGCGCAGGCCCTGCGGGCCAAGCAACTGCCGGCCGAGTGCATTGCCCAGGCCCTGGACGAGGCCGATGCGGACAATTACGAAGAACAGTTACGCCACCTGCTCGCCGCCAAACGGCGCAGCCTGCACGGCGAGCCACACACCCATTGGGCCAAACTGATGCGCTACGGGACGGGACGCGGATTCGAAGCCGGGCTCGTGGCACGCATACTGGCCGAAACGGGACTTGACCAAGACTACGAAGAGCCATGAAGCCGCCCGTTTTCCCCACCCGTACGCTGCTGGACGGACTGCGAAGCCTGCGCGACGTCCTGATGCCCCGGTCCTGCCCCATCTGCGGCGCACGGATGCACACCAGCGAGGACTTCTGCTGCACCGCCTGCCTGGCCGCATTGCCCTACACGCACTTCAGGGGCGAACGGGCAAACCCCGTCGAACGCTTGTTCTGGGGACAGTTTCCCGTAGGACGGGCCTCGGCGTGGTTCTACTACGAACGGGGAAACCGCACAGCCGCCCTGATACGTGCCCTGAAGTACCACCGGCGGCGCAGCCTGGGCCTCCCCCTCGGAAAAGCCGCCGCAAACGACCTGGCCGATACCGGTTTCTTTACCGGCATCGACGCCATCGTCCCCATCCCGCTCTCGCGGAAACGCTACCGCCTGAGAGGCTACAACGTGTGCGACGACATAGCCCTCGGCATATCGCTCATGACGCACCTGCCCGTCTGCCGTCAGGCCGTAAGGCGTACCGTCGACAATCCTACCCAAACCCGCCAGCTCCCCTTCGAACGCAAACAGAACGTACAAGGTATCTTTTCCGTGGAACAGCCCTCGCTGGTGCGCGGACGCCACCTGCTGCTTGTCGAAGACGTGGTCACGACGGGAGCCACCGTAGCCTCGTGTGCCGCCGCGCTGGCCGCCGCCGGCGCCCGGTGCGTTAGCGTACTGGCCCTGGCCGTCTCGGGAAACATTACCCGCACCCCTCCGGCCGACAACGATCTATACTAAACCGTACGACCGCCCAGATTTTTTGAAATACGGGCCTGCTGTTTTGAAAAAACAGGTCTGTATTTTATACCTTCGCATACCATTTCTTCATAACACCAAATGTGGGAAACCCTGCTTACACAATAAAAATCATTCCATTTAACCAACACTGTCCGGATGTCTGATAAAAAATTCGTATCTTTGTCAAATTGTAAGTCAAGACACTTTCGCTACCGAATACATCAAACAACATGAACCGTATCTGTGATTCATAGACAAAGTCCAATTGTCAAAATCGTCAAAATCCATTGAATAATGAAAAGACATTTACCATTTACCATAGGATTAAGCATTATCTCCCACAGCGTCACTTTTGCGCAGCCGATAAATAGTACGCGCTGCTCCGACAAAAAAAGTATTTCTGACATTCAAAAACCTAATGTCATCCTAATCTACGCCGATGATATGGGTATGGGGATGCTCTCATGTATGGGACAAAAACAATTTAAGACACCCAACATAGACCGTATTTTTCGTCAAGGAGTCCAGTTCTCCCACACCTACGGTTGCATGGTCTCGGCAGCCTCGCGTGCCTCATTACTCACCGGTTACTACGATGTACGTAAAGAAAAAATACGCGTCAGCAATGCCCCCTTGTTATTGTTTGACAAAGCCGACGACACGGAGGCCACTCGTGAAGTACTCGATGCACGGTGTCGGACCGTTGAGGAGACTATCAACAAAAAAGATGTGAATCTACCCGAAG
>CATXZX010000172.1 GCA_958404085.1 uncultured Prevotellaceae bacterium
CGCCCTTGCGATAGAAGTCACCGGGTATCTGATCGTTACGCATCAGGTGAAGTTCGTTGTTGTCGTCGTCTACCAGGAGGATTTCGTTTTTCCACACCTGATATACTTCGGCGCTGATGACATCGCCCACGCGGTCTTTGAACTTATTGTAAAGCGCATCGTGTTCCAATTCCAGGGTCTTGCTGGCAAGTGTCTGACGCAGCGTCAGGATAGCGCGGCGGCCGAATTTGATAAAATCTATCTTTTCGCTCACGTCTTCGCCCACTTCGTAGTCGGGTTCTATCTCCCGTGCCTCGGTCAGCGCCAACTGTTTGTTAGGGTCTTCCACCATTCCGTCGGGAACGACCTCGCGGTTGCGATAAATCTCAAAATCGCCTTTGTCGGGGTTCACAATGACATCGAAGTTTTCATCCGAACCGAACATTTTTGCGATAACGCTGCGTACGCTTTCTTCCAGCACGCCCACCAGGGTGGTACGGTCGATGTTTTTCGTCTCCTTGAATTCCGAGAACGTATCAATCAGGCTTATGGTCTCTTCTTTTTTCTTTGCCATGAGTTATGTTTGTTTGTTTTTCTTTTCCGTTTTACTTGAAAGTTATCAAATACTTAGTGTACTTCACGCCGTCATAGGTAAAGCGTTCCTCTTCTTCCACCAGTTTGGGACGTTTGGCTCCCTCGGGTTTCACCTTCCGCATAACGCCCAGCGTAAAGCCCTCGGCGTCTGCCGCCTTCAGTGTACCCGAAAGTTTACGGCCGTCTGCCGTAAGCACTTCCACCGGTTTCCCTATGTGGTTCGTGTACTGGCGCAACACTTTAAAAGGCTGTCCGATACCGGCACTTCCCACCTCCAGTTCATAATCTTCTTCATCCCGGCTGAGCCGCTGCTCGATGTAACGGCTCAGGTCCACACAGTCTTCTATCCATACACCTTCCTCGTGGTCGATTTCCACCACGATGCGGTCGTCTGCACTTACCGTCAGGTCGGTCAGGAAGTAATCTTTTCCGTCCAACCACTCATCCACCAACAGCTTTACAACGTTTTTGTCTATCATTCTTCTTGCGTCTATTAAAACGAAGTGAGGAACTTTCCGAGCCCCTCACTTCAACTTACCGTGCAAATATAGGTATTTCCCGCCTATCGTGCAAGCATTTTTATATTTTATTACGATTCCGGTTCCAAAAAAAACAGATAAACATGCTTTTCGCCTGCCTCTTTCGATTCAAGACACCCTTATGCCCAACGCTATCTTTCCAGCAAGTCATCGTATCCCGCACAGTGGATACGCCCCATGTATTGCAATTTGCTGATTGTATAGAGGATGCCCGGATCCTTGCGCAACTCCCGGTTCGAAGGGTTACGCCGGAATTTTTTCATCTTGTCTGCATTCGTCAGAATCGACTTTTCATACAAATCATCCACATACGCGTCCACATCGCCTTTGTATTTCTCAGTTATCAGCTGATAGAATGTGGGTTGTACGCAAGATTCTTCACCGAAGCGTTTTATCAGGCGCTTGGCGGTTTCCTTGTCGGTCGTCAGGGCCTTTCCGGCGTGGTCCATACGGCTTTGCAGTACATCCGTCAGGACTATGATGCGGTCGAGCAATCTCCGTTCCGCATCATCCCGCATCACCGGATTGGCTGTGATATGCTCCCTGTCTTCCATGAAAGCGTATTTGTTTTCCAAGCCGTCATATTCTTTGGACCATTTATACAACTCCTGGCAAACCCGAAAATCTACACCGTAACGGATACTGTCATTGAAATAAGCCATGAAATGTTCCGCGTCGGCACGCGACGGACGCTCTTCCTGTCCTTTCAACCCCGTAAGTCCGAACAGGAACAGACCACCTATAAAAAATGTCAGTCTCTTTTTCATAAACGATACTTTTTACAATTACTTTTTTCAGATAACATCACACGTTCCGTCATACCGTCTGGTTACAGAATATTGCCGGGTTGTATGGTTTCCTTATGGGGACGGCCTTCTATCCGCCACCGGCGTTTCACAACCACGTCCAACGAATCGGCCAGCCCGGCTGCCTTTATCTGCGACCAATACTGACATTTGCTCAACGTATAGAGTACGCCCGGATCTTTACACAATTTCCGCGACGTCGGAGTACGCTTGAACTTTTTCATTTTGCGTTCGTTCGTCATAAAGGAGTTGTCGAACAAGTCATCCACATACGCATCCACATCGCCTTTGTATTCTTTATCGATGATTTGATAGAAAGACGGCAGCACGCTCGCGTCCTCACGAAAACGCCGGATAAGGCGTTTGGCCCGTTCGCGATCTGCCCGCAGATTACTTGCATCGTAAACGTCCGACTTCCGCATCTCTTCCGTTATCCGTTTTACCTCGTCCAGCAATTCTTTGGCAGAATAATCCCGCATGGTCTGGGCCGTCGGAACCGAAGTACTCTCCCATTTACTGTTATCTCCTTGCAAATCATACTTCCGGGCAACTTTATACAGCTGCTGGCATGTCAGCAGATCCACCTCGTAACGGATGCTGTCGTAGAAATAGGCCATGAAACGTTCCGCGTCCGTACGCGACACGCCTGTACTTTACCCTTTTATGGTGGCCGATAAAGCCACAAACAAAATAAATACGGTCTTTCTCATTGCATTTCTGTTTAAATCATACATTCATAATCGCTATTAGGCATTTGTTCCGTTCCGGACCGGACGGAAGGAAACCGTCTGCTACTGTTCTGCTGTTTCCATTCTGTATAGAATGACGTCCTTCAACAAATCGTCGTAGCCGGCATCGCGGATAAGCGCCACATACTGACTTTTGCTGACGGAATAAAGCACGGCCGGGTCGCGCACCACCTTGCGGCGGGTCGGATGCTTGACAAATCGTTTCATCCGCTTTTCGGGACCATAGAACGAGTCGTCGAACAAGTCGTCTACGTACGCATCCACATCGCCTTTATATTTTTTGTCTATCACCTGGTAGAACGTAGGCAGAACGGTTGCTTCTTCGCGGAAACGCTTGATAAGCCGTTTGGCTCGCGCACGGTCTGCCTCCGCATCGTAGTCCGGGCTATGAAGAGCCTGATACGAAGGTATCATCAGGTCCTTTATAATTTTCTTCTTCCGGCTTTTCACTCGCGATACGCTATTCGACCTCAACGTAAAATCGAAGTTCCCATCATAGTTGAGATGACTTATACCATAAGCACGCAAATGTCCCGGAAAGTAAGGCATCTGAAGCATCGAATAGAACTCGCTCAATACATTCAATTTGGCCTCATAACGGATGCTGTCGTAGAAATAAGCGACGAAACGCTCCGCATCGGCTTTGGACATGCGGGAGGTCTGCCCTTTAACCGGAACTATCCCTGCCAGGGCCATCAGAATGAATAAAATCTTTTTCATTGCACGAATGTTTTAATAGGTTGAATATTCATACATTATTCCGCAAAACGGAATGAAATCCGCATAGTCCCTTTCGCTTCAAGGGACTATGCGAAAGAAAGTTACTGTAACCAGTCCGGAACATTCGCCAGCAAATCGCCGTAGCCCGAATGACGGATAAGCGTCACATACTGGCTTTTACTGACCGTATAAAGCACAGCCGGGTCATGAGTCACTTTGCGGCGGGTCGGTGTCTTCAGGAATTTCTTCATCCTTTTCTCATTGCCATAAAACGACTCATCGAACAAGTCGTCCACATACGCATCCACATCGCCCTTATATTTCTTGTCGATAATCTGATAGAATGTCGGCAGGTAGTCCGCTTCCTGACGAAAACGCTTTATGAGCCGTTTGGCACGCTCGCGGTCTGCATCCATATCGTAATCGGAAGTATGAAGTGCCTGGTAAGACGGTACAAACCAATTCTTAATATTTTTTCGAATCCGTATCCCGCTAAAATCTTCGGAAGCATTCGAAACTTGACTCGACTGTGTGGGAATCACCCGTGACCCTCCTGGACGTCCTTCACTCCTTTTATCTCTTAGTTTATCCCTTAGGCGCAAATCTCTCAAAGTTTGAGGATAAATTTTCTGAAGCGTAACCATATCGGCCTCATAACGGACACTGTCGTAGAAATAAGTCATGAAACGCTCCGCGTCAGCACGCGAAATATACGTTGTTTGCCCTCTACCGGCTATTGACAATAGCATAAAAATTAATACAACTTTTTTCATATTACTTTATTACTGCAGTTCCACCACCAATACCGCATTCCCCATGAATCGATAATTTAACTTTAGTCGCAATAAACATGAATCGAATATCAAAATCATATGTTATTTTTCCACTACCTCCTACACGTCTTTTATCAAGATTTTCGGCCTCAGGAAATTCAGCAAATCTTGTATTCATAACACATAGTTCTTCAATTCTAAGTTCCAACTCCGCTCTTGGATTATTTACCCAGACAACTAAAAAAGAAACCGTAAACGTATTATTAGAGCAAGTTTGGAAATGTTCTCCAGAAGTCCTTTCATACGGAGAACTTGTCAGAGTTCTTAACTTTTTTGAAGATTTTAAGTTCTTCATCAACTGCCGTTCTTTATGGGTATCCAAAAGAAGTCTGTTATTCCCGTCAACGTTCATTTCATATCGTCCTTTCAGCTGTGCCAGACTTTTAAAATCACTTTCCATTTGTTTGAAGTCAAGGGTTGCCGCGTTTGCCGCCAAAGCCGAATCATTGATTTCGATATTCAGACCATACTTGTTTGCCAAGTCCTGAATCTGAGCATGCAGCACAAGGGGTGAACGAGGATCTTCCTCCACCATATCGCTACTCATCGAGCAACTACTCAAGAACAGACCGAAACTCCATGCTATCGCGATGGAAAAGTTTCTCAAAACATTTTTTGTTTTCATACGAATTTATTTTATGAATGAATAATAGAACACCTGCGTTATTCCACATAATGTTCGTGAATAAAATATTGTTCTCCGGAAGGAAGGATTACGAAAGGCAACTCTTCGATTCCCCTCGAAAGGTCGTGAAGCCAGTAAAGAGTATTGGTTCTCAACGTACATGTACGCAACGCATCGTCCATTCCCATTTTAGTCCAGACAAAGTTCCACTTTCCGTCTTTCAACTCGAACAACTGATAATTGTCGTACTGGGCCAGTGCATTGCCCGAGTTTTTCACGGCAAACCGCAGTACTTCGACGGTCTGGGGTTCCTG
>CATXZX010000173.1 GCA_958404085.1 uncultured Prevotellaceae bacterium
CCCTCGATGCGCGTGGAGGGAGAAAAGACGTCGAAGCCCCGGCCCGAGACGGCCATGCGGGCACTTAGGTCGAAAAGCGAGTCTTTGGGGAGGAAGGCTTGCAGCGGAAATCGGCGGATGTCCAGTTTTCCGCGGTAGCTGCTGCGTGTCGGGTCGAACCGGCCGCTAGCCCGGACGTGGCCGGTGCCTGCGGTCAGGTGCATGTCGGCCCTGTATTCGCTTCCCCTGAGGCCTGCCTTTCCGCGAAGGTTCATGCCGGTTGGTATGCGCAGTCGTTCAGCCAGTGCCGGGTCCATCCATTTTCTCAGAAAGTCCAGGTTGCCGGTGCGCAGCGCGAAGTCGATGTCGCCTACGCGCCGCAACGAGTCGGTCAGCAAGGCTGCCTGTCCGTCGGCGCGTAGGCTGAATACGTGCGGCCACTCGGCTTTCAGCGTTTCCAGGCTCCATTTCCGTTCGTTGCCCGTTGCTTTCAGCGCCAGGGTCAGCGGCCGGTCCGGCAGGTAGCGGTGTAGCGGCCGGGGCAGGCCTCCTGTCAGCAACAGCAGGTCTTCCGGTCCTATGGTAGCGGCCACCGAGGCCACCGTAAGGCCCTTTCCGGGAGTCTTCAGGCTGTTCCAGTCCATATTTATGGACGCTTCGATGCGTGTATGGGGTGTTTTCAGCAGGCCGTCGGCCAAAAGCAGGCGCACGGTGTCGGTCGTCAGTCGGGCCGAAAGGTGCTTGAGCGAGAAACCGCTGCGTTCGTCGAACTGCATGCCGGCCAATCCGAGGGCCAGTCCGGCCGTGCCGTACCGCAGGGTGTCCACCTGGAGTTTGATACGGCTTAACGATAGGTGGTTGTAGTCCAGTCCTTCCGTCCGCGGGGCCGGTGTCAGGTCGTAGGCGGCGTCTCCTTCCCACAGGATGCGTCGTATCCGGTAGAGCGGCTCTCCTAAGTCGACATATGTACCGCGCAGTTCGAGGCGGTCCAGTCCGGCTGCTATCCGCAGGGTGTCGCCCGGCAGACTCAGCGCAATGCGACTCTTGCTGACAAGGGCCTTTTCGGCCCGTATGGTCCAGTTTATGGGGGCCGACGGCGTGGTGTCGCGGCGGGCGGTGTCGCTCAGGTGTATGTGCAGGTCGGCCTGTTCCAGGCGGGCGTCGTCGATGCCTGCTGTCTGTGCCGGCAGGTCGATGTGGCGTGCGCTGAGGTACAGTCTGCCTATGCGGCCGGCTACCCGCGTGTCGGGTATCAGGCTGTGTGTGTCGAGGCTTGTGCGCCATAGTCCGATACCTTTTACGTCTACCGTGCCGCTGAACAGTGGCCACAGGGCTACATCGGCCCGCAGCCTGCGGGCGTCGAGCAGGGTGTCGCGTCCGTCAGCCACAAACAGGTCTTCGGCTACGAAATCGAGGGGAAAAGCCAGCTTGACATGCCCTATGCGGACCGTCATGCCGGTAGAAGCGGAGATGCGTTCCGTACACTGCCGTACGACATACCGTTGTACGGGAGGCAGGTAAATCAGCACTGCAAGTAACAGGAACAGACATAGGGGGCTGAGCAACAAAGCAAGGAGCCAACGCCTCCATCGGATTTTTTTCTTCATATTACGTGCGCTTCGTTTCTTCGTGCAAAGTAACTATTTTTCTGTTGAACGGACGAGTTTTTTTGTCGTAAGAAATCGTAAACGGTGTTCACTTGTCGGAACAACGGCCCTGCTATTTCGAAAAACCTCCGTGCTAATTCCAAATAGCGGCCTGCTTTTTGTTGTGCGGGCCCTCCGCGGATGCGTTATTTTAGGACGCTTTGCGGCTTGCATCGCCCGAAAAATAGTTTTACCTTTGCGCTGCCGATTCCTGCCTTCCCGCGAAGCGGAAACCGGACTTTTTCAATGTAAAAAAGCTACATTATGAAACTATTGCATACTGCCGACTGGCATTTGGGAAATACCTTTCACGGTCACGACCGTGCGGACGAACACCGACATTTTCTGAACTGGTTGCAAACCACCGTAGAGCGCGAGCAACCCGACGCACTGCTCATTGCCGGCGATGTCTACGACAATGCCAATCCGTCGGCCTCGGCGCAGGCACTGTTCTACGACTTTCTGGAGTCGGTGACGGCGACCTGTCCCGATTTGCAGGTAGTCGTGATAGCCGGAAACCACGATTCGGCCTCGCGTATAGAGGCTCCTTCGGCGTTGTTGGAACGCCATCGCATCTTTGTGCGCGGCATCGTGGGGCGCGATGCGAAAGGGAATCCCGATTACAGCCGTCTGTGCATACCGTTGCACGGGGCCGATGGCAGCGAAGTCTGTTGCCTGGCTGTTCCCTATCTGCGCGGAGCCGACTGCCGTGCGGCCGCTACCCAGGGCGAGGCCGTCCGGGCGTTTCTGGCCGAGGCCGTGGCCGCTGCCGGAACACGGGTTCCGCTGGTCGTAGTGGCCCATTTTTATGCAGTGGGGGCTGAAATCTGCTCCGACGAACACAGCGAACGGCTGGTAGTGGGTGGTTTGGACTGCGTAGACGCGTCTGACCTGGGTAGGGGGCCTGCCTATGTGGCGTTGGGGCATATCCATCGCGCGCAGTGTGTGGCCGGTTCGGACACGGTGCGCTATGCGGGCAGCGTGTTGCCCCTTTCGTTCTCCGAGCGCCACTACCGTCACGGCGTGTTGCGCGTGGTTCTTTCGCCCGATGCCCCGGCTGTGGTCGATACGTTGGAGTACGAACCGCAGCGCGGCCTCTTGTCGATTCCGGCCAAGGGGGCGGCCGCCACGGCCGAGGAGGTGTTCGACGAAATCCGACGCCTGCCCCGTGCCGACAAGCACGACGACGGTGCCTGTTGGCCTTATCTGGAAATCAAGATACGCGAGGAACGTCCCGACCCCTCGTTACCCCGTCTGTTGCTCGACGCGCTGGCCGACCGCGCCGTCCGCTTCTGTCGCATGGAGCGCGTGCGCGACGAAAAGACCGACGCTTCCGAGGTGCTTCCGGTGGCCTCGGTCGAGGGCCTGAAGCGCATGACGCCCCTCGACATGGTCCGTCAGGTGTACCGCAACCGCTACGATTGCGACATGCCGGCCGATTTGGTGGCGCTCTTCGAGGAGGCGCAGGAAAAAATGACGGAGGAATAAACTTTTTGTCGTATCCGCAAAGAGAATAACATGAGAATAGATAAAATCGAACTTTGCAACCTTGCTTCCTTAGAGGGAGAACAAACCATAGACTTTACCCGCGAACCGTTGCGGTCTGCGGGCCTTTTTGCCATTACGGGCGATACGGGAGCCGGAAAGTCGACCCTGCTCGATGCCGTATGCCTGGCTTTCTACAACCGCGCGCCGCGTTTCGACGACAGCGAACGTCTGACGCGCTTCGACGGGCGCAAGGCGAACAACGACGTCGAGTTGCAGTCGGGCGACACACGCAACATCCTGCGGCGCGGAAGCCGCGAGGGGTACTGTAAGGTGACTTTCACCGTGACCGACGGCGCGGTGTACCGGGCCGGCTGGTACCTGCATGTCAAACGCACGGGCACTTACGGAAAAGTGGAACGCTCGCTCGAACAACTCGAACCGCAGGCTCGGCGCTTTAACGAGGCCGAGGTGGATGAACGCATCCAAGGCCTGACGGGATTGGACTATACACAGTTTACACGGACCGTTATCCTGGCTCAGAACAGCTTTGCGAATTTCCTCCGTGCCAGGCAGTCCGACAAGTCGGCCTTGCTCGAAAAACTGACCGGAACGGAGATTTACGGAAAAATATCCCGCAAAGTCTACCGCCTGAGCGAAGAGGCGGCCCACGAGTACGCTTGTATGGAAGCGCGGATGGACGGCTTGCGCGTCAACCGCCTCGACGAGGCCGACCTGGCCAAAGCCCGCGAACGCCAGTTGCTCTGCCAGACCTCACTGAATGATGCGCAACGGCGGCGCGACAGCGTGGGCGTCCGAATCCGGTGGTGCGAAAAATACCGCCAGGCCATGGCCGACGCCGAACGGACGCGCGGGGAACAAATGACGGCACGGCGCGCTTATTCGGCTTTGTATAGCGGCGAGGAACTTCTGAACCGCTACGACAGCGTACTGTGTGTACAGCCGCTTTATCGCGACATCAAGACGATGGAAGCTGACATACACGGTCTGCACCAATTGAGCGATGCCAAGAGGAACGAGGTGGCTGTCTGTCGCAACGAGGCAGCTCGCCTGACCGAACAAAGCGAATCTGCACGTGTGGAACGGCTCGAAACGGAGCGTGAGGCTCGCGAAAAACAACCGAAACTGAATCGCGGACATGCCATCGAGGGCGAAATTGCCGTGGCCGAGGCCGAATGGAAAAAACGCAAGGAACAACAGGCACGCCAGGTCCGGCTGCTGGCCGAAAAACGGCGTGCCCGCACTGAACAGCAGGCCTTGCTGGACAATGTCCTCGCGCGCCAGGCGGAACAGGGACGCCGCATCCAGACATTGTCCGTACACCAGCGTATGTACGAGCAGGCCGACCGTATCGGCGAGAAGCTCGTAAGGCTCGGCGAACTCGAAGACGAGGAGCGCAGCCTGCGTCGCCGCATCGGCGAGGTGCAGCAACGGCAGGAGGAACAGCGGCGTACGCTGGACGAACTGGAGAAACAACGTACGGCGGTCGAATCTTTGCTGGAAACATACCGCGCGGAGCGGCAGATACACCGGATGAGTATTTACGGACAGGACGGTGCGGAGCTTCAGGAGCGTTATACGCGCCTGAACAGCCATTGCCAGATGCTCCGGCAGGCACAGAACGTATGGCGCCGCATCACCGAAAGCATGACCGCATTGGCCGAAAAAGAGGCCGACATGGACCGCCGGCGCCGGCTGTTGGCCCAGAACGCGAAAATCGTAGCCCGACTGGCGCATGAGGTCGAGGCGCTGACGGCTACCTGCGAACGGATGAACACGGCGTATACGCTGAGCCAGAGCGAGAACATCGTTCAACTGCGCCGCCGGCTCAAGGAGGGAACGGCCTGCCCCGTATGCGGGGCCACGCACCATCCCTATCACACCGAGACGGAGCAGGAATTGGGCGAACTGCTGATGAACCTGGAGCGCGAGTATCACGAAGCGAGCGACGAGTTGC
>CATXZX010000174.1 GCA_958404085.1 uncultured Prevotellaceae bacterium
TAGCTAATACATACGGTAGGGCGGGACACGCCCGAACCTATACGCTCGGGGAGACTATGTAAGACCTCGCATCGCGCAGGCTACGGTCAGCGAACCGAGAATCCTCCGGCTTTAGCCGTGGGGAGTGTCAAATTTCGGATTCAACAGCAGCACTTCCTTCTGCTCCTTCGTCAGACCGCTGAGGAGTAAACATTTTGTTGCATTCATCGAGATATCCTTTCATAAACAAGGCTTTTTCCTCGTTATTGAGACGGTTCTTATGCAGAATGTCCGGCGATTCTAATGCGCCGCTTATCTCTGTCAGTTCTTTCTGGTAAAATGTGCGGCGGGTCACCTTGGAATTCACTACTTGCATTACGTTCATCGCCCGTGGGAACAGCTCCGTCATTATCATCGCAGTGTATGTTGAGTAATAGGCTATCTTTGTTTCGTTGTTCACGCTGCTGCTGTCGCTCCGCATAATCGCGGCGATAACGGCGAACATACGTCCAACGAGATAAGGATAACTGCTCTGCATTTTGATTCTCTCTCCTTCGTTTTTATATTTGTTTCGCTCATAAAAGGCTGTTAAAAGTGCTCGCATCTCGACGGTAATATTCGGCATGGACTTCCCTATTGCTGCATATAGCAGTCCTTCGATTTCACAGGGATAATCCCAGCCGTTAAGTATGGCGCCGCATAAAGGCGTTACAGAACTCCCATAGGCGCCGCCCGACGTCGCTATGGCTGCGCCTTTGTCGTCAACCTTTTGCAACGCTCTCGCATAAATGGAAGAAGGAGTCAGCCAATACCCATCACACTGCCGGAAGTGTTCCCATATATTCCGCAATGCCTCGTCAAAGGTCAAAGCATAGGAGAATTTCACGATTATCCGTGCAGTGCTGGGGGCTATTGCAAGGAAATAAACCATTTTCCCCGGATTGACGTATTCGTCACTACTCTCCTCCTTACCATTTCCGTCCTGCGATTTGCTGGTTGTGAAGACTATTTCGCCGCTCTTGAAATATCCATCAATGAAATCCTTGACTTCTTTCTTCTGCGAAGCGAGAGAAAATGGGTTGAGTAATGTATGCAGGATTTTTACTTCAGCATCTTCCAGTGTTTCCGCCCATATTAACAGTTGAGTGGTTCCCGCAATACTCAAGGTCGTCTTCTTCTCCTTAAGCAGCTTATTAAGAGCTGCGGTATATCCGTTTTCCACCTCTGAGCTCATGGGCGGTGCGGCTGTAGCCAGGGAAGAATTTCTCAAGTAGTATTGCTGCCGAACCGACTCATTGTTTATACTGCTCAGTACGCAACCGCCTGCTTGTCCCCCGGGGAGCGAAACTTTCCCGTGAATTCGCTTAGGATGAGAGACCTCGCCCGTTATACAATCGACCAGAACCCGGTCGCGGAGCACATCATCATTATCCGCAAGGTATGTATTCACGGCATCTTTTATGGCGGGACGCATATGCAGCAAGCCATCGTCACCATCAAGCCTGAAACCCACGCGGTCTTTGGATGTAATTACACCATCCGCCACAGCAGCGGCAACCATATCGGGAACTCCCACACGACTGATGTTCTCCTCAAACTTCAGGAGCGCGGCGGCTCCCGTATCCGCAACCCTTCCCAAAACATTTCTGAGAGTCAAATAAAAGTCGCACCGCCGTTCTTCTGCATCTGCATATCCGGACAGAGTTTTATCATCGTCATCGGGGATGCCGCAAACATAGCGGAGAGAATCGTACAGAACCGAAGCCTTGACGTTTCTTGACCTGATTGCCGGCCGAGGAATGGCGTATACAGTGGGTACGCGCCGGTTTTTGACAAGCGTATACGCAGGCACTATTTCCTTGAGGTCGCCGGTATCAGACAGCACAAAAACGGCGTGTACCGGCGCATCTACATAACCGAACGGCGGCACCATGTCGCGCTCCAGCAAACGGTTATACAGGTTATATAATTCTCCTATTGGATTGAATAGCATATCGCTTCCCTTCCTATATACGAGACGAGATAAATCCGTCAACCATGACCGCATTGAAGAACACCGGCGAGTCTGCGGGCAGAGCCGGGTCGAAACGCGGATTGTCCCTATAATTGATGTGGTGCTGAATCCGTCCGAGGTCACATGAGGTCCCCTCATAGAACGACTTGGGTGACGGCGTACCTTCTTCCAAATATCTAACGGTAGCAGCACACTCGCGTAAGCCCAAACAAGGGGTTCTGAAATGCGCGCCGCGAGTAAGTCGGCGAATAAGAATCTCTTTGTGCTTTGAAACCTCCCGCTGCGCCGCATCTCGCGTTTCCACCCATTCATCAGGCACATATATCCTGGCATGGATTACATATGCGACGTTCATCAGATAAGTAGTCGTCCTCTGCATAGCACAGTTCTTGGCATTGAGAAACACTTCGTCCGGCCTTCCCTGCCGCAGCTTACTCTCGACCACCCTGAGGTTAGTGACCTCTGAAATCTCATTTCTCCGCATATTGAAGGGCTTTATTTCGTTTAAAACGGTAATGCCTTCTATCTCATACATGAACTCGGGCTTCCAATATATGCTCTTAAGGACGCCCTCGGCGGCCGACGGGGTCAGGCATGGGTATGTGGTCCTTTCAGATGACAGTTCAGGGCGCGTAAAGCACGCTAATCGCCCTTGAACGAGCACTCTTAAACAATCTCTGTCAATCATAACGCTTCCTCTTTTCTACTTTGTTTTTTTGCCGTATAACACAAGCGAAGATACAAGATATTCCGGTTGATAAATCTTTTGGCCGTCTGCGTAACAGATGCACAAAAAACCCGTATCCGTCATGCCGGCGACCACCCCATACCCATGTGCTACATGATAAACCAGCTGCCCATTCCGTATGTCGGACAAGGCTCCTATCAATTCATATCCGTTGGGAATTGAACTGCTCCTTCTCCTCAAAACAGCACGGGCATGCGGAGGTGTGTTCTGAGAGCCTTTTAGTAGCCTCGATTCCGCATTGTCCGCATTGATTACCTTACTGTAAAACGCATTTCGGGCGTTGCAGCCATCAAAAAACTGCGACACAAAGAGGGAGGCTTTTATGGGCGAACCCTGTTTGCGCCCATAGGTATATACATCCAACTTCGTTCTCGCCCTGGTGACGCCTACATACCACAACCTCACCTCTTCTTCATATAAGGCACGCTCCTCTTCTACCGTTGCGTTCTTCGGTGCAGACGCCGGGATGACGTCCTCCGTCGCATCGATGATTATTACCTCATCGAACTCCATGCCTTTGGCTGAATGCAGCGTGGACAACGTCGCATTGCTTTCCTTCGGATTGCGTTCCAGCTGTTGGGATTTGCTTTTCAGTATGTTAATCCGGTTAAGGTACTCGGGTATCGTATCGCACCTGGACGCCAGGACCTGCAGGGTATACTTCTTTTGCTCGATACTTCCGTCGGGGAAGATGCCCTCCTTTTTTGTCCGCTCCATGTACGCAGCGTATCCCAGCGAGGTGCTCGTCCATATGGCAGCAAGAGCCTGCAGCGGCGACAAATCGGCCATAGCCTGCAACGCGTTTTTAACGTGATAAAAAGCTTCCAACCGCCTCTTTTGCGCCGCACTCGAACACTGCTGCCACAACACATTCAGCGCCTCAAATATATCCATACGGGGGTTCTTGTTCAGCATTTGTTCTACCGCTACAAAAACCGACCTCGAAGTATAGCTGACCAGCTTATAGTAAAGCTGTGAGAACGCCTCCACGTTCCGGAAGTCCAGGGACAGCTGCAGAATGGACATGACGTCCATAACAAGAGGATGCGAAAAGTACAGGTCGGCAGAACATCTGGAATTGATATTCACATTCTTTCTAAGACACAGGTCTATGAGCGGTATTGCCGACTCGTTGTTTCTAAACAATACGGCAATAGAAGTCGAAGCCTGCTCCGAAACAGTACGAGCTATCCGACTTACGAGATGCTCATACTGCCCCTCCATAGAGTCCTCATACCGCCGTACCGGGGGTATGCCGATGGACTTACGCACAGGCTTCATGTGTTTTTCGTGTCGTTCGGTGTTCTGTTGGATGAACGCATCGGCCAGATTCACTATTTCAGGAGTTGAGCGGTAGTTATCCTCCATATAAAAAACACGCGCTCCGGGGTAGGTAGCATCAAAGGATAACAGCGACTCTGGATACGCCGCACGGAACCCGTATATACTCTGGTCTTCATCACCTACCATGCATATGTTCCCATATCGGGCAGCAATCTTCTGAATAATACTGTGCTGCAGACGCGAAGTATCCTGAGCCTCATCTACGTTTATATATTTGTATTGCTGCTGCAGCAACGTCAGCATATCCGCATATTCGTCCATGTAACGCGCCGCAGTAATCAGGAGGTCGTCGAAGTCCATTATGTTTTCGCGCCGCTTAATCTCCTCGTACTTGTGGTCCAGGGCCCCCATATCAATACGGAACCCGATTTCGCTCATCTCTTCGACTTCGGAGGCTGCGCCATCCATACTGTTCTTAAGCTGCGTCAGACGCTGTGCAACGGTTCGCAGCTCCATTTCAGACGGATTCCCGCCAAGGACTTCAATATATGCCTTACGGAGGAACATCTCGCTATTCGGCCTTAATGTCGGCAACGAAATACCTTTCCTCTTCGCCACATCGCGGATAAAAGCGTAGCACAAACTGTGTATCGTACTGAAGGCCGGGGCTTTAAGGCCCTGCCTGTTCATCTTTTTCTGCGAAAACTCAAATTTATCGCAGAAGCGCGTAAGCATTTCCTTTGCCGCCGCCCTTGTGTAGGTAAGAGTCAGGATGTTCGATGACGAGATATTGCAGCAGTACATCATATACCCAACGCGAGCAACTATTGCGGTAGTCTTGCCGCTGCCCGGCACGGCCAGTATCAGACTCGGCCCGTTCACGCAACGCACAGCCTGCGCCTGCTGCTCGTTGAGTATTACATTAAACCGATTGCAAAAGTGTTCAAAATCCACCTTACAAAACCTTTCTCTCTCCGAAGACCCGCACTAAAGGGCTACTTGACTTCTCTTATGAGACCGCCGTCTATTGTAATATAGTCC